>NZ_JAPJZK010000001.1:5243167-5543228 GCF_026309355.1 Spartinivicinus marinus | reverse complement strand
ACTACTGCAAAGTGACCTTAATTTTAAAGCCCTTGGGTTATTAATTATTGACGAGGAACACCGGTTTGGGGTGCGACAAAAAGATAAGTTAAAAGCCCTCCGCTCAGAAGTGGACATTTTAACTTTAACCGCCACCCCCATTCCCCGAACCTTAAATATGTCTATTGCTGGTATGCGCGATCTGTCGATTATTGCGACGCCCCCCGCCCGCCGTTTATCTGTTAAAACCTTTGTACGCCCTGCTGATAAAACCGTGACTAAAGAAGCGATTTTGCGGGAGTTATTACGTGGTGGACAGGTGTATTATCTGCATAATGAAGTCAAAACTATCGAAAAAACTGCTGCCGAGCTTGCAGAATTAGTACCAGAGGCCCGAATATCCATTGGTCATGGTCAAATGCGCGAGCGCGAATTAGAGCAAGTCATGTCAGACTTTTACCATAAACGCTACAATGTATTAGTCTGCACTACGATTATTGAAACCGGTATTGATATTCCCAATGCCAATACGATTATCATCGACCGGGCTGATAAATTCGGCTTAGCGCAGTTGCATCAATTAAGGGGACGAGTAGGACGCTCCCATCACCAAGCCTATGCTTATTTACTTACCCCATCCTCCAAGAAAAATATGACGGCAGATGCCACCAAACGGTTAGAAGCCATTGCCAATGCCCAAGAGTTAGGTGCTGGATTTACCCTGGCTACCCATGACTTAGAAATACGGGGGGCGGGTGAATTATTAGGTGAAGAGCAAAGTGGACAAATTCAGTCTATAGGCTTTTCCCTTTATATGGAAATGCTCAACCGTGCCGTTAAGGCGATTCAGCAAGGTAAAACTCCTAATTTAGATAAACCATTAGACCAGGGCCCAGAAGTTAATCTCCGGTTACCAGCATTAATTCCCGATGAATATATTCATGATGTCCATACCCGACTGATAATGTATAAGCGGATTGCTAATGCCACATCCGAATCAGAACTGGATGAACTACAAGTGGAGTTGATTGACCGTTTTGGTTTATTACCTGACGCTACCAAGCATTTATTCCGTATTACTCAACTTAAATTACAAGCCTCAGAAATAGGTGTTGAAAAAATCGATGTAGGGGCTGAAGTGGGTAGACTGGAATTCTCTGCCGAGGCGAGAATCGACCCATTAACCATTGTTAAAATGGTGCAAAATCAACCACAACGCTACCGTTTGGAAGGCGCCACTATCCTGAAATACTTTGAAACCATGGATGAGCCTGACCAACGATTGAAATACACAGAAAGATTATTAAATGAATTAAAACCTGCGGCATGAGGGCTATAATTAAATAAGTGTAAGTGTAGTTAGCGTTGGGCTAGAAAGTAAGTCTAGTGTCTGATATGGAAGAATGCCCTGTTATTCCATATCCGCTAGCATTTGTGGTAACCCTGTAGAAAAGTTCCAAGGCTTCAATACCCTATTCAGCAAGGAATGCTAAATGGTTAATAAAACCCGACTGGTGATTCATTTAGTAAGCACAGTTTTTATCCTGTTGAGCGCCTGCTACTCAATTGCCCAGGAAAATCATTTTACAAAGCAACCTTTTCAAGTGGAAATGATCGTTTTTCAGCATGAAACTCTATCTGATGATCGTTGGTGGCCTCCTGTTCGACTGAACCCTTTTGCTAAACTTATCAACCCACCCACCATTACCGTTAATGATATTGAGCGATTAAGTACTACACACACCAACCAATTGAAGGATAGCTTGCAAAAGCTTCAGCAAAGTAATAAATATAATGTTTTATTTTATTCCAGTTGGCAGCAGCCCATTCAAACCTCACCCGCTCCATCTCCTACCCTGTTAAAAGCCGGAGGACAATATGGTGAACACCACGAGCTAGTTGGCAGTGTTGGCCTATTGGCAGATAAAGAGCTGCGCCTCACGCTTGATTTTTGGTGGCGAGAATTCGACCCTGTGCAACCTCACCAGCGGACATATATTAATCCAAACCACTTAGTAAAAGCCGGACCGGAACAAACGGAATACCAAATTAGCCGAAATTTTCATTTACGCCAGCAACAGCTACTCAAGCCCAACCAAATTTATTATGTCGATAGCCCAGTATTAGGAATGTTAGTGCTACTTACCCCTAGCCAACCATAAAAAGTTGCTAAACTTATTGAAACGCCAGTTATTGAGAAGTAGGAGTAGCAACCATGTTCCGCTCATTTATCCAGTGCATGCTATTAATCACTTGCTTAACAGGAGCAACGGTGTCGGCTGCCGATACCCTAAAATTAACCAACGGTGAGTGGCCACCTTATTTATCGAAAGAATATAAACACCATGGGCTTATTTCTCATATTGTTACCGAAGCCTTTAAACAATCTGGGGTAACCGTTGAATATGGCTTTTTTCCCTGGAAACGAGCATTTAAAGAGGCACAAGAAGGTAAAAAGTGGGCAGGGTCAGTGGTTTGGACTAAAAACCCAGACAGGGAAGCAGAGTTTGTATTTAGCGATACCGTTATCGAACTTAAAGAAGTGTTTTTTCATCGGAAAGACCTTCAGTTTGACTGGAGCACAATGAAAGACTTAAGCAAATACAAAATTGGCGCATCGATTGGATACAGTTATGGCGATGCATTTGCTAAGGCTGAAGCGGATAAACTCATCAACGTTGCACGGACAGCCAAAGATGAGACTAGCTTAAAAAAATTAGCCGCAGGCCGTATTGATTTATTCCCTGCCACCTTAGAAGTAGGCTATGCATTAATCGCTGATAAATTAGACGAAGCTTCAGGTAAACTTTTAACCAATCACCCTAAACCATTACGAGAAACCAGCTACCATTTAATTCTCAGCAAAAAAGTAGCCAATAGTGAAGAGCTTATCAAAAAATTTAATGAAGGCTTGGCAAAAATCAAAAGCTCTGGTGCTTACGATAAAATGCTAACAGATAGTATTGATGGTAAGTATCGTCCATGACACAACCCTTCATTGAAAGTTGCTGACGTTCAATGCTAGAAGCCGTTTGGTTTGATAGCTCTCAATGTCTATGTAGACTAGTACAAACTGCTTCTAGAAAAGTTGGCGCCTCCTCAACAACCTGTTAGCATACTGTATGGAATCACAGTAGCAAGAATACAGTATGCGTTTGTTTATTGCCGAAAAACCCAGTTTAGGCAGAGCCATTGCCGATGTACTCCCCAAGCCCCACCAAAAAGGGGATGGTTATATTCAGGTCGGCAATGGTGATTACGTCAGTTGGTGTATTGGTCACTTACTTGAACAAGCACAACCTGATGTCTATGACCCTGCCTATAAACATTGGAAGCTGGAGCACTTACCAATTATTCCAGAACAGTGGCAACTAACTCCCAAAGCAAAAACTAAAAAGCAGCTGGGTGTCTTACGCAAATTAATAAAACAAGCAGACCAACTCATCCATGCTGGCGATCCCGATCGAGAAGGTCAGATTTTGGTCGATGAAGTCATTAACTTTATTGGTGTTTCAGCAGCAAAACGAGCTAGCATCCAACGCTGTCTAATCAGTGACTTAAACCCAAATTCAGTTCGAAGAGCCCTGGCCAATTTACGGGATAACCGTGACTTTATCCCCCTTGCGACGTCTGCTCTAGCCCGTGCCAGGGCCGACTGGCTTTATGGTATTAATATGAGTCGGGTGTGCTCTATCCAAGGCAGAAAAGCGGGCTATCAAGGGGTACTTTCAGTTGGCCGAGTACAAACCCCCTTATTAGGTTTAGTGGTTCGGCGCGATCAAACCATCGAAAACTTTGAGCCAAAGCCCTACTACGAAGTATTTGCACTACTAAAAACAGAAAAAGGTGAACAATTTAGAGCCAAATGGCAACCCAGCGAAGCCTGCCAGCCTTATCAAGATGAAGAAGGACGAGTTCTATCCAAAAAGCTGGCTGAAACTGTCGTCAAGCGGATTACTGGCCAACCAGGGCTGATTACCGCTGCAACCAAAAAACGTAAACAACAAGCGGCTCCCCTCCCCTATAATTTATCGGCTTTACAAATTGATGCAGCCAATCGTTTCGGCTTAAATGCCCAACAGGTGTTGAGTACCTGTCAGGACTTATACGAAAAACATAAACTGATTACCTACCCGCGTTCAGACTGTCGTTATTTACCTAGAGAACACTTCAACCAAATACATACTGTCACTGCCGCTATTAATCAAGTATGCGTTCCACTACGAAAAGCAGTCGCTGAGGCTGATTTATCCTTAAAAAGCAAAGCGTGGAACGATAAAAAGGTAGAGGCACATCATGCCATCATCCCCACAGAACGAAAGCTCGACCCCAGTCGTTTATCTAAAATCGAGTTACAAATCTATGAGTTAATCGCCAAACAGTACCTCGCGCAGTTTTACCCTGCTTGGCAATACGATGATCGAAGAATAGAAATAGAAATCAGTGGTGGACAGTTTATTGCTACAGCAAGACAAACGGTAGATTTAGGCTGGAAAAAGCTATTTACTAAAAATAATGGCAAAGCAAACGATAAACTAAACAATCAAAATAACCTCAAGGAACAAAGTAGTGAAATTAAAGGCGATGACAACAACCACGATCAAGAAGCACAGCAGAAATTACCTAACTTAAAAAAAGGCGATGTGGTCCAGTGTATTAAAGGCGAGTTAGCCGAACGAATGACCCAGCCCCCCAAACCATTTTCTGATGCGACTTTATTATCCGCCATGACAGGCATCGCCCGATTTGTTAAAGCCCCTGAAATCAAAAAAATCTTAAGAGAAACCGATGGCCTCGGTACCGAAGCCACCCGCGCGGGTATCATTGAATTATTATTTAAACGACAATTTTTGATTAGACAAGGCAAGCAAATTCGTTCAACTGAAACCGGCCGCCAGCTTATTGAAAGCCTACCAGACGTGGCTACCACACCCGATATGACCGCCCAATGGGAATCACAACTAACATCCATCAGTAACAAAGAAACCAGTTATAACAGTTTTATGGGAGCCCTCTCCCATGCTTTGCCAACATTAATTACCCAAGTTAAACCTGAATCCTTTCGAGGCTTAAAAGGACAAGGCCAGAACCAAATAAAGCGTAAATATACTCGAAAAAAACAGATGAAATAATGAGTCACAACCCTCTATATTAGTTAAACTGCAAAGTACATTAGGGAACAAAACACTGACCGAAAGGATATAAAAATAATGAACAGTCAAAATAATAGAGCAATAGCTATTTCAATTTCAGAACAAGTAAAAGAAATAGTACAAACGCTTTATACTCCGCCCAATGACTGGCCTCAGATATTTCAAATGTTTCAAGGATTACACCAAACACCACCCACAGCCTGGCAACTCAATGATCATTATTATGTGGTGGCTGACTACCCAACGGTACAGCATGTGTTAAGGTCAGATGACTTTTCATCTAACCGGGTAAGAGGTATTTTTAAGCAATCAAACACTGATCCAGCTGCCTACGAGCAGTTAATCCAAGGCTTCGAAAACTGGATACTGTTTAAGGATGGTGAGTCTCATACCCTACTAAGGCGCTGCACTAACCAAGCATTTAGCCGCCAAATGCTAGATATTATGCTACCGATGATGGAAGAATGTGTTGATTTCTTATTAAGCCCTTTTTTAGCTCAACCAAAGCCTGTCACCTTTGATCTAATCAAGGAAGTGGCCTTTCCCTTACCCATGCTAGTCATTGCTAAAGCACTTGGCGCCAAAGCGGAAGATGCCTTATACCTAAAACAACTCTCTGATCGTCTGACTCGGGTTTTTTTCGCCAATATTACCTCTGCTATTCTAACTGATGCCGAGCAAGCCCTGTTTGCATCCCGAGATTATTTTCTGCATTTAATCAATCAACATCGACAACAACCCCAAGATAATTTACTGGGGGCATTGCTAAGTTTACAAGCTACTCATCCAACAATAACTGACCAGTGTATGGCAGATAATTGTTCAATGTTATTACTGGCTGGGCATGAAACAACCACTAGTACAATAGGCAACCTGTTTTATTTTCTTGACGAGCAAAAGTTACTATGTGCTGTTTTACAAAACTCAGCTTTATTTAACCCAGCAATAGAAGAGACGCTTCGTTACTCCTGTCCGGTACAATCAATCCGTCGTATTGCAATAAAGTCTGTTACTTTGCACCAGTATCATTTACAGCCGGGTGATTGTATTGAAGTACTGTTAGGCGCTGCTTGCCGAGATCCTAATATGTTTGAACAACCTAATCAGTTTAAACTAGACCGCCAACATAATAAGCACTTAGCTTTTGGTTATGGGCGTCATCTTTGCTCCGGTGCCCAGCTCTCTCGCCTGGAAATGCACGTTGTATTAAATCATCTAGACAGCCACTCCATTTCAGTTGATCGCCAACAGGCAAAATGGCGCCAACAAGATACTTTGGTAGGCTTAGAAAGCTTACCCATAACAATTCAATAGCTGACCTAGTTTTATTCTACAGTCTACGCCTTGCTTCTAACAAGGCGTACATATGTTTAACTACAAACTGTCTTAAAAACACCAAATAAATCAGGATGATCAAATATATAACAGGTAGAGTAACCAGGTACTTTCACAGTAATATGCTCTGCTTTCGCTGGTAAATTTTCTGGTATATCACCACCTTTTTGCCAACCTTTAGTAATAATACAATTATCATTGGCAAAAGCTTTTCTCACTTGCTCGTCCTCAGAACCCTCTACTGCTTTTTGTACCATATGTGTAGATAGGGTAAAAGAACCTTGATCAACTTTACATTCACCAAACGAAGCAAAAGACATACTACAACCAACTAATGTTAAAAGTATCATTCTTGATTTCATTATTATTACCCATCCTTTGATTTACTATCCCAGGTTTTCAGTTACATTGATAGCTGAAAAAATTATAGAACTTGGTAATAGTATACACAAAACCTATGGTGATATACCTTTCACCTTCTAATTTTACACACGGGTTTTACCTGACTGAAAGTTTTTTATCACTATGACGTAACATGAATAAAGCCAAGCAGGCTGCCAACATAGGCCAGGCAGCAAAAAAGAGGAGATTAGCTCCTTCAAAGGGATTTACATACTGCTTAAACGAGGACAGTGTAGAAATAGCATGAAAAAATAATACAGCACCGTAGCTATACTTTTTCATATAACCTACTACAAATAGCAATAGCACTACCAACTCAACACTCCCGATAACATACATAACTGGATTATCCAAATCAGCAATAAAATAAAATTTTTCATATACCCTTGCTGCATGTTCAGGATTTATAAATTTATCTAAGGTCCACATAAACATAACCAAAAAAACCGTTAGTCTAATTAGCAACAGAGACATTTGTAGTTTATTTTCTTGTCGTGTCATTATTCCCTCTCACAGAATCACTTCATGATCAGCAGTGCCAAGTAAGGTATAAAAACAAATATAATAAAAAACAGCTTATACAAACCAACGAATGCATAAATAGCAACATTAAAGATTTCTCTTGATATTGGAAACCACTTACTTTGCAACTGATAAACCCAATTAGGAAAGAGGACACATATGAGCACAATGTAAACCAGAAACCCCATATTAAAAATAGTACACCACATAAAGAAATCAGTTAGTCTATTAATATCCATAAGCTCACCTTGGTATGCCTATAGTTTTTCTGCACCACTTAATCAAGTAACACTATTTCATCCATAAAACTTTTATCCACAGACAAGTTCCATTTTTTCAGTTGCTGTTTGCTAAAAATAAGCTGCCCTTGAGTTAAGGTTTTATATGGAATGCCTTTTGGTTTTTTCTTATCATCTAGAATTTCATGGGCAATTTTTGCTGCAGCTTCTCCAAATAAAACGCCATATAAAACCATCCCTCCCACCAGTTTATCGTGCCCAATCACATCAGTATGAACTGTAAAGACAGGCACTGATGAGTTAGCTGACATCCATTTTACAAGCTCTTCAGTGTTTTCCTTGACGCCCTCGACAGTTGTTAACCCTAAAAAAGTAGTTGCTAAAATAAAATCATACCCATCACTTTTACTAGATTTTATCCACTTTTTCCACTGCTCTACCTCACCAGAGGTTTTTACATCCACCTCGAAAGACACCAGCTTAAACTTTTTTTGATTATTCAACTCAATCTTTAAAAAAGCTTTACCTGTTTGATTTATCCCTAATAGCAATAGTACTTTTTTAGGCTTTAAGTTAAGTGATTCTTTCATTAAAAAAATTGTTCTTTTAATTAGTGGTCTTTCTAAAATACCTGTTACATTTGGATACTCAAGTAACCAAGGGTAATCTAACCTAATATTGGCATTGACCCCCATAAAAACTATAGGTATTTTTTTGCCAAGCTTTGGTACCATGAGTTTCAGTGCATTATCATCAGTGATAAAGATTAAGGATGGATCAATTGTCTTCGTTTGCTCAAGAATTTCTGTTGCTTTAGCCTCAAACTGATCAACTGGTAGCTTTTTCGTTCCCATTTCCAGCTCATGAAATATATAGTCACTATTAGCGAATCCTGATCTGATCCCCTGACTTTGTTCACTTACCCACTTATTCGACTCTGCTCGACTGTAACTGTGAATGATGAGCAAGTCCTTAGGACCTGCTACTAGTTTGCTCGATAGGATTACACATAACAAAACGGTTGCTAGCTTTAGCACATACCAGAAGTAGGTTGATAACTTATTCATCAGGCTTCACCAGAGACTCGACTTAGTCATTCACTTGCACAGGGGTCAGGTGACCTCTAATAATTGCTTACAAGTTTAGTCCAAATGACAGGTAAGTGGAGTGACAGTTGATGGCTTACCAGCTAACGCTTTTATAACCTATTAATGCAGTTATCGCTAGCCTCACCGTTGTAGGCTAGCCCTAAAAACCCTTCGCATTGGGTATATAAGCACCATGAATGAAAATGATGAAGATTAACAACTAATTTTTACTATAAAACTTTAATGAGTATAACTTTGAGTTAATCTACCATCACTACTTCATCTATAAATCTTTTATCTACAGTTAAATTCCATTTAGTTAGTTGGTGTTTACTAAAAATAAGCTGTCCTCTATCCAGCGTTTTATAAAAAATAGCGCTTGATTTTTTATTTATCAAAATATCTAATGCCAGCTTACCAGCGGCTTCACCCATATGAACACCACTTATTACCATACCACCAATTAGTTTATTTTTACCTACTACACCTGTATGTACACTGAATGCAGGCAATGGAGAATTATTTGATATCCAGTTTGCTACTATTTCAACATCGATTTTATTGCCATTAGAATCAGTTAGTGCATAAAAATTAGTGACCAGCAATAGGTTATATCCTTCTTCTTTACTTTCACTAATCCATTTATACCATTCTTCTATTTTACCTGATCGCCTTACATCAACATCGATGGTTACCAGCCTAAACTTATCTTCTCCATTTAAGTCATTTTTAAAAAATGCTTTACCAGTAGGGCTGGTCCCCATAATGACAAGTACTTTTTTTAAGTTTAGATTCAACGCATCTTTCATTTGAAAGATTGTTCTTTTCATTAAAGGCCTTTCTAAAATACCCGTTACATTGGCATATTTTAGTAACCATGGATAATCAGTTCGAATATTTCCATTGACTCCTGCAAAAACTATTGGAATATTTTTCCCTATTTTAGGCACCATTAGCTTGAGTGCATTATCATCAGTTAAAAAAATCAGTCCTGGATTGACCTGCTTAACCACTTTATATGCAGCACTTGCTTTTTCTTCAAATTGGCTTTCCGGAATAGTTTTAGTACTCAGCTCAAACTCATGAAACTGATAGCCTCTTTTTCCAAAAATAGATTTGATACCATTGGTTTGGTCATCAACCCATGTGAAAGAACCTGAGCGACTATAGCTATGGATAATTAACAGATCCTTAGGGCCAGCGACTAGTTTGCTCGATAGGATTACACATAACAAAACGGCTGCTAGCTTTAGCACATACCAGAAGTAGGTTGATAACTTATTCATCAGGCTTCACCAGTAACTTGATTTAGTCACTAACTTGTTCAGAGCTTGTATCAATTTGCTTACAAGTTTAGCTCAAATGGTAAGGAATGCTATCTACCCAAAATCACTCGTATTGGATATAACTATGACCAGCTAATTATTTTTTTGAGTCTCAACTAAATAAATATCTATTCAAAAAATGTCATGCAATTTTACATAAACATCATTCGCCGCATAAACAACATTGCTCAACAAACAACCACAAACTTTCACTTTATTAGAAGTAGCTAACAATACAAAAGTCTTATATTTCAAAAAAAATATTTTTATACAAGAGTAAAAAATCAATTTTAAACAATACAGCTTATTATATTCGATTTATAAATTTCTTTAAAATCATCTAGTTACCTTGCAAGATTATAATGGCATACTATTTGCTTAACAATATTAGCAAGTAACGCTTGTAACAAAATAACTTAATTAATAAATTAATTGAAGTAGGTTATAACCATGATAAAATCATTAGGCAAATTTCTAATAGGTGTTGTTTCATTAACCGCTATTTATTCAAGCAACGTAGCTGCGGCTCCTATTTATGAGTTTGAAGTTAACAACCCAGCTAATAACCCTGCTGGAGGAAAAATAACCAATATTAAAACTCGTTATGATTCAGATAATCAAACTTTTAGTTGGCAATCTACAACTGAAAAAGCAAATGGCCAGTATACTGATGGTTTTTGGCTAGTCGTGAGTGATGGTCCAGATCCTAAAGGCCATGTTAATGAATATGCCATTATGTACGGAGATCTAGCAACAGGTACACTCACCTCCTATATCTACAATGGTAATAGTACCTACAATACCTGGAGGCACAACCAAAACTATATTGCATCAACGGGTGCCAACTTTATTAATGTTTCAGATAATGGCACTGCAAGAACATTCAATTTTGAGTTAGATACAACCCAAATCAACTCATTATTTACTACTACAGACTGGGATGGTGTTGCATTTGGTGAAAAAATAGGCATTTGGTACCACCCAAGTATCGGCAGTACTTTTGCTTACAATGCTGATGGTTCGTTAAAAAACTTCTCCGTTACTCAGTCGGGCTGGTATGATGCGGCCCATCAAACAACTACCCCCATTAGCACTCCAGCGACTATTTCATTATTTTTAATGAGTGTTGCTTTAGTACCCTTTATTCGAAATCGCCGCCGCTCTTTTAAAACTGCGACTGCCTAATAAAATCAAGTAGTATAAAAAAGGTCTTTTTAAAGGCCTTTTTTATTTTCCGGCTTTGTTATCGTCGCTCTTGACCCCAAGGATAATGGAAATACAGTTAATTCAGGCGCAATTAATTGTCACCCTAATCATTTATAAAAACATAAACTCATAGGGTTTCATCACTCAACGGCCTCCCCTAAAAATCATTCACTCTGGCTATATTACTACTAATGCCTGGAAAGTATTAACTCAATATTTTTTAGCAATGTCAGAATAAACTCCTGTTTTATGTGCTATATGGATTTCATCCCAAATAGCAGCAGCAAGCTTTTTATTAGTCTGATAAAACTTATGAGAAAAAATAAGATAGTAATCTTTGGTAGAAACAAGTGGTAACACCTTGACTACTTGAGAAAACTGGCTTTTATTTTCAGACAAAATAGGATCCATTTTATTTTCTAAGTCAACTATTCCTACTATACGACGCGCAACCAGCTTTCGCAGATGTGTTAACGAGTCATAAGCCTTATCAATCTTCACTCCCATCGATTCTAACTGATTGGCTATCGCATATTTATGAGTGACTCCAATTAAGCCCTTTAAGTTCACAAACTGTTTTCCATCCCATTTCAAATCAAACCCATTAATTGTGTATAAAGCATAAGCTTTACGATGAACTCGTTTAAGGCTATCAGGCAGGTCCCTGCTCATGGGATAAACCCCCAGCTTCATTCGATCTTGTTTGAAACTAGCATGAAAAATAGCATCAACTCGATTGTCTCCCAGTGTGGCTAGGCAACGAGACCAGGGGTAACGTACATAGTTAATTTTAAAATTTAAACGCTTCGCAATGTGATTTAACAGCTCAACTGTAATGCCAGGCCTCTGTTTAGGTACTATCGAACCTACCCCTAAGTAATAAGGTACTTGTGCTGTATCTTCATAAGCAATGGTAACAATAGGGCTTGCTTGAACAACCGTTATGCCGGATAAACAAATGGTAGTGAATATTCTTTTAAACCAAACATAGGCCATGTAAATCTCCTGCTAAGTCATTCTAGCTCCCTATAAAAATAGCTTATCACGCTTAAACCGCTTTAAGATCAACAACGCTGTTAAATAAGTCTAGTATATGTCAACAGCGCGTTATCAGAGGTGCCCTTTATTCATGTTGCCAATACTGATCGCCCAATCATACCACTGGAGTATATAACGCGGGATAGGCCAAACAATCGAGCAGGTGTCCACATTGGACTTTTGGTGATAGCGGTCGATGCATTAATAATGCTAGGCACACTGCTGGCTCTTCTCGATTGTGGGATAGCAGCGCTGCCTCGGCGGGCAAGCTCAATAACCTGTTTTCCTGTTTGGTTAGATAATTGTTGGGCATATGAGTTTGCTAAAAAGTTAGTCCCTCTAAATAAAGCTGGGGCTTTATCGCCGGTAATAGCAATCCGCTGAAAGGGCTCACTGCCATGAAATACGCGGTGTAACGATTTTGCAACAAACCTTGGATTATAGTGAGCAATGCTGTCCGTTAACTTTAAAGTAACTTGTCCAGATTTAGGGGAAGCAATTAAACTGGGGTTTAATGGGCTTCGAATTAATTGGCTGCTAGCATTTGCGGTCACTCTAGCCCCCGCAATCAATGAACCAATGCCAGTAGCAGCGGAGGTAATACCAAATGCTAAAGCAGCATAGCCTAATTGTGTAGAAGCAGTAGGATTTATTTCTTCAATTGCTCCAGAAGCAATGCCTAATCCACCACTAATGATGCCTGTTACGCCTGAGGTAACAGCTAAGCCAGCTTTTAATGCGGCAGCTGTTGAAATTGCAGCGGCTCCAGTCATTAAGCCTGCAGATGCGGCTATACCAGCGCCAAGAGTCACTACCCCAATGACCAAGGCTAATACGCCTAGACCGATAGAGACACCTGCTTGCCAACTGATATGTCCAGTTGGATCGACTAAATTAATGGGATCATTGAGGCAGTATGAATAACCGTTAAATCCTCCTTCATTAAATGGACTTAAGGAGTCAATGGAATGAAATCGCATTAACCGAGGATTATATAGACGGTAGCCATTGCCTAAATGGTAAACTTGGGCAATGGAATCATATTGTTCGCCAGTAAAACCAATGGGGTTTTGCAAAATAATCAGCGTTGGTCGTTCATGGTTACTAGACAAAGTCAGTGCACCATGTACAGGAATACTGGTAGTCAATAATGAAGCCGAAGTGACAAATAAGGAGGATTTAATTAAAAATCCCCGCCTAGATAAATTGGGTAATTTTTCCGGTGATGTACTTGGCAAAGTCTGGTTAAAAAATGGGTTAGGTAACTTCACAATTATGACTCATCATCCATAATTTGATAATTATCCCAGCCTAAATTTTCAATGGTATTGCTATCCACCAATTTTAGGTGAGCAGCGTTACCAAACTGATCAAATACGTTGAATTTAGGACGAAGATCGTAATGATAAGCATCATTACTAGTCATATTGACATAATGTCCATTTTTTCGTGTATGGCTGCAATGATTGCGCGTGATATAAATGCAGGTTTTATAGTCATCATAACTGCCTTTTCCTTGTACGAACTTTACATTGTTAGTCGAGAGCGGCAGTTCGAAGTGGTAGTCTTCTCGTTTTTTGCCTTCAATATTCCAGATACGAACATAGTCACTCATCGTTTGGGGTTCAATAGAAGGTTTGTAGGGATAAAGAATTAACGAATAAGCAGTTGTATTAGTGTTGTATCTTAATAAACTACCACCAGGCCGAAAGTAGTTCATTGCTCTGAAAAATTGGTTTCCTTCCTGCAAAGGATTTTCCCATTCTAAACCATAAATCTTAATTTGTTTATTATTAGGTGTAAGCTGCCAATAGCCAACATACCAAGAGTCGGTTTTTTTTAAGTAATGAAAATCAAAGCTAAAGTCTGTCGCACGGTATTGCAAGGGGTCTATTGCACTGATAGTAGCATACTCATCATACAATGTTGTATCACAGCTGTTAATTGTTTCACCATTACTCATAGCAATTTCAGCACATACATGTTTACTGTAGTGTGTTTGATTTGTTGATACCCAATAGGTTAATTGCGACCAACCATTAGCTAACCTGGGATTATTACGAACAGTCGTTTCAGAAGGACTAACGGAACGACGAACAATACCTGCTGAACGAGGCACCGTATGTTGGTATTGGTTTTCTGTTACAGTATAAAACCAATGTTGATCAGAAGAGGTTGAAAAATATTGATTGTAGGTAAAATTGAGTCCTGATTGTTTCCCAAATAAGTAGCTAGCTGAAATCAATTCATCCACTGGAATGGTAACTGCTTGCCGAGTTGTAGGATTAATAGCTTTAACTTTAATATAAACAGGTGCTTGCATTTTTCTATTGGCATAAATTTGATATGCCTGGCCATGGGCAAGGTCTGTCTCTACTCGAATATCTTGTATTTCATACCGATTGGCGTCTAATGACCCAGCAAGTGCTGTTCCAACGATTATATTGCTAACCGCTAACGTCAGGATTTTAATCGTTTTTAGTTTTATATAAGCCATAAATTTACCTTTTTGAAATACTACTTAACTTTTAAATTATTGATAATATTTGTTTTTATTAATGACTATTACCAAATGGGTGAAAACTCATATTTCTAACAAGCTTTCCTTGAATTGAATAAATAGGACTTTTTTGGTAGTCAGTGATCATAATGTCTGTAAACTCACCTGTTTGGCCTTGAAGCGTTCTTTGCAGCGTGCCATGATATCCATTTAATCTGCGACTAATCCAGTCACCTTGAGATTCATTAATCTGTTGATGTTGGCTAAAGAAACGCTGATGTGGTGGCTGTTCTGGTATAAGACAAGTAATTTGTTGTCCTAAGCCATCATATAAATAATTTGCAATTTGTTCACCACTAGTATTCAACAAGCGTGTAACTTGATTCAGTGCATTATATTGAAATTGCAAACCTTGCTCATCCTGAGTTAAATTGCCATTCGCATCATAGTTAACAGCCAAAGTTTCTTGATAACGGTTAGATCGCACACTATTATCAACTCCATTAGCAAGGCTTGTTATTGTTGTATTATTGGTAATGGACTGCAATTGCCCTAAATACTCTTCATGGTAAGAAAACTGTTGAGTCTTGATATAGGTACAGCCATGCTTTTGGTATTCCACAACAACTCGATCAATATCGCCTAAATGGTTATAGTGATAAAGCTGCTTTTGAATAACACCCTCTTTAGCGTCATTGGGATCATTACTGTCTTTATATCGAGGACCATTTGGCCCATCTACATGGTATGCACTTAACCGACCCAGTAAATCGTAGCGATATTGTTCAGTTGTTGTCGTACCATATTCGTCAGTTAGTTGTTGTTTAATTAGCTTACTATGTGAGTTATAGCTGTATGACTGACGACACATGATGGCATGATCAATAAGCGATATTTTTTGAGTAAGTCGAGCATTGTTATCGTAAAAATATTGGTGAATAATTGACTGACCGGATGGCGTGATCAGCACTTCCTTATTAACTTGGTCAAACTCATCATAGTGGAGTTCAACGGTCCCTTGGTCTTGAATGATTTTGAATAATCTCCCACTATTATCATATATTCGTTGCTCAATATTATTAAAAAAATCTGTGGTTGATAGAATATTTCCTTGCCGAGAATACTGATAGTGTATTTGATGGTCTCCCTGGGTTTCTGTTTTGATCAGTCCATCTGCCTGATATTCCATACGCCTTTGTGAATGGGGTGTTGTTACTGAAACCAACTCGCCAGCTGGCTCTGTATAACCAAATATATTATTAATGGTTTGATCGGAGCTGATTTCTTTTAACGGGAGTCCTAAGGTAACATCCAATGCTTTTTCAATGATCACTTGATTAGGGTATTCAATTCGCGTTGGTTCTGGCCATTGGTCTGTGTATGTAAAATGAGTAGGTGATAATCCCTGCTTTGTTTCTGTACTCACTCTTCCTAACTTGTCGTAAGTGCGCTCACCTACGGTCATTTTATTCACTCGTACTTGGGTTAACCACTCATCTAGGGAGTTTGGATCATAGTGTTTTTCAATCGTTAACCTGTCACTAATTGACTCTTTTATGAGTCGCCCTTGCACGTCATATTGGTAATATACTGGCACATCATATCGACCTTGTTCTTCCCTTAATTGTCCAAATCCATCATAAAACTGCTTGATCGTTTGGCCATTGATATTAGTGTCAGTAGGTTGTTGTAACTCATTTAGTCGAGTTATTTGTAATTGTGATTTTTTACCCGTGGTTGATTCTAGGTATTGAGTTAACGTATTTGTTGCTTTATCAATTTTTTTTACTTGTGATAACCCTGAGGGTAGGGTTTCTTTAGATATATCCCCCCACATATTATATTCAAAATAAGTGGTGTATTGCTGCTCCTGCTGTTTATAATTGGTATCATGTAAAGTGACTGAAGATAACTGACCTTGTGAATTGTAGGTTCTGCTTTCATACGTTTGTAGAGTACCCGAAGCATCTGTCTTCATCACTTTTTTGATTCGGCCAAGCCCATCGACAAAATATTTCTCCATGTGGGTTGCAGTGTTTGTAACTGCATAATACATTTCATCTACTTGTAATTGGTAAGTATAATTACACTCTTCCTGGTAGGGGCTATTAACATGAGTAATTTCTTTGTTAAGCCTTATTAAAGCGTCGTATTCAAGCTTTGTGAATACCCCATATTTATCAACTGTCGCTATTTTTTTTTCATGACAGATATTGTGGGTAAGCGTTTCTTGATACTGTGTGTCTCCATCAATAATACAGTGTAAAACGGTTTGAATGTTATCTTCAGTTTGATGATAGGTATATTGATCGACTGTATTACGCTGTCCAACTAATAATGTTTCTTTAGCTATACGACCATGGAGTAAATGATTATCAGGCTGGTTATAATAAATTATGCTACGTTGAGAAACCTGCTGCCCTTTACTGGTAGCAACTAGTTCAGAGGTTAATAATGCAAATGATGGAGTGATTAGCGAAGAATTAGCTGTCATATTGTTCTGACTAAAGGCAATACAAGGAAAGGTTCTATATCGGTATTGATGAATTAATGGTTCTTCGGTTCCTATTGCATATTTCTCTGATGGAAAAGTTTGCTTTTGTTTTAAATAAATAGGTGTTTGCGTGGGAGATGCTGGGCAACCATCTTCTCCTTTTGCTGAATAATACTCATAGCGTTGAGTAATACCAAAAGGATCCATTGAAGAGATTAGGTTACCATACTCGTCATATTCGTAATGAAAAGCCTCTGTCCTCTCCTCACCATTGCGACTAAAATAAGTAGTAATATCACTAGTCGGTAGCGCGTAGATTGCCAGTTGTTTGTCAAAAGGTTGTGTACAATCTGCTCTATACCCAAGCTGACGTCTGGCTACCATAATATTTTTATTGTTGTCATGTATTTCTTCTGTAATAAGCAAATGAAATCGATTATAAACTCTCTTGATTAGTTGATTATCACGCTGTTCTGTGGACTGATAACAATAATCGTGAGTACGGTCGTATAAATTATCTTTATTTCTTACAAATTTTGCCCCAGAGGCAAAGCCGAGGTAATTGTGGCGACTATATGTATATGTTGCATTTATAGTGGTAATATCATTTCCAAAAACACGATGGTGAGTTACGGCTGGGAATGTTGATAGTGGACTGCCTTGAGGTGCTCTAAGTCCTTCTGAGTCATAAGTTAATGACTCAATAGCACCTAGCGGGTGAGTGAGTTGCTTGATAACTCGGCAGTTATTAATAGTTGCATACTCAACCTGATAACTGGCACCATCTGCAAGCACAACACGTGTTAATTCATTGTGATGTATGTGTAATGAAATGACGGTATGATTATTTTTCGTGATTCTAACGCCGCTTTCGTCATAAATAAAACCAAGTGACTGATCATGATCATCAGTGATTGATTTTATTCTTCCTCTTCTGCTAGGTGTATAATAGTTAATGAAAAGTCTTCTGCCATCCAGTTGCTGAATACATTCCAAGAAACCTTCTGGATTTAAATATTCACATACTCCAGATTTATATTGAACTCTGATACCAGTATTAGCCAGTGCATAGGCTTTAAATTCATGAGGGTTGGCATAGCGTAGCTCTAATTCAACTTCATTATTATCTAACGTATGAAAGGATGAAACATGATAACTTTGTCCTTGTCCTAAATGAAGTTGACGACGTTTACGATCGTATCGAGTTAAATTATGTAACCAACCTTGGCCAAAGCCTCGATTTTCATTAGCTAAAAAGTGGTATTGAATATAAAAACCCAGCTCAGGCCCCATAAGTAAACCGCCTAGCAATTGGGATAGCTGTATTTGTAGGCGATACGTACCCGTTCGCGGGTCTACCACTCCACTTAAGTGATTAGAGTATTGAAATGCATTTGTTTTAATAGTGTGCTCAGCTGCTGACATATCCCTTCCCCAGTAATTTCCTACTAACTAATTCACAAAACAATTATTAGAGGCACCCTTAATATTAATTCATTGAAATTGATTTTCTGGGGGAGCACATTAATAAAAAAACGTTATAAATCTGTAAAAAGTATTGTTTCAATGTAGTTCGTTCGTCCGTACTTAATTTATGTACTTATTTCCCCAAGTATCAAACTACACATCACTAAAAGTATATATTAATTATGAAACAGAATGTAACAAAATTTTAACCAACAAATTCAGAACAACCGTACAAAAAATTTTACTGCGAAAAGTTAAGTAAACTTTGACACTTTATATCAAAAAATATAATCAGCTTCTTTTAATACACTTTCTTTTTAGTGTTTGGGTATGCTTGATCATTGGATAAGCTTCAGTATGTCCTTAATTGAGTTTTCTTGACTCTCTAAAAATGCTTTTAACTCTTCACCGCTTTTCAAGTAATCTGCCCACCCATACTTACTTCGCACTTCTTGCCACTTGTCAGTTTGATTAAGTGATTTCAGTAACTCAGCATATGTACTTTTATATGTAGAGTTACTTGGAACAACCAACACTTGATATTCAGCTATAAGCAAGCTAACGGGTGTTATATCGCGATAGCAATGAGGAATGATGCCAGATAAATTCCGTAAAATTAATGGTGTCGATTGCACCATGAGTGTATT
Organism: Spartinivicinus marinus; assembly: GCF_026309355.1. Lineage (NCBI taxonomy): Bacteria > Pseudomonadati > Pseudomonadota > Gammaproteobacteria > Oceanospirillales > Zooshikellaceae > Spartinivicinus > Spartinivicinus marinus. The sequence continues at coordinate 5,523,833 of NZ_JAPJZK010000001.1, read as the reverse complement.
TTTGTATTTATCAGTTTCTGTTATTAACGATATAATTGCTCTACCGCCTCCTCCACCAGATAAATTTTTATAGCTTGTCGATTTAATGAGCTTAGTATCAATTAGTGCCTGACCAGTCTGACGTGCAGTTGTATCCCACCCCCCTCCTTCACCACCAGGAATCAAGAAATCAATATGAGTAATATCAGCAATGGTACTATTAATAGTAAAAGTTATGATTAATGAAAATATCATTTTACCTAAGTTAGTCGCTCTCATATTATGAACCCTCACCAATAACCATGGATGGCGGTAATTAATTACAAAAGCATAGCCTAGATTGTTCTGAAATGTTAATTTTGTGAGCGGTGCTTTGATCAGATAAGATATTGATAAAGGTAGGATAATAAATACAAGTAAGCCGATAATTCTAACAATTTTCGAAAACTACTTAAGTTCCCACCATCAAGTATTAAGCTCAAGATTTTTCAAAAAATGGAATTAATTTTTCATAAATTTATTAAGATAAGGGTATAAAAATAAATTAACCAACATTCCCTAACTTCAGTATTTCACTGTAACTAAAGTATTCTTTAAAGCAAGTAATAATATTGGTAAGCTAGCAGCCAGATACTGGTGGCTACAGCTCTTGCAGCAATGATTACCACTATTAAACTACACTATGCAACGCGCGTTTGATTCTAAAAAAAATACTCATCATTAATAAGCTATTTACTATTAAAAATATCCAAAATCCATAACTCGCTACTGGCCAACCTAAAAATAATGCTAATCCACAGGCACCCACCACAAATGCCCGGTCACTCTTGCCCATCGGTCCATCATAACGACGCTCATCAGCAATGACCTTGCCCAATAAACCAGCAAACTCACTTAATATGCTTAAACACAGAAATGCGACTACCAGATAGAGCTGCTCAGGAAAAAATTTTAACAGAGGAAAAAAAATAACCCAGTCAGAAATAATATCCCCTACCTCATTCAGTACCTCTCCAAGCGTGGACTGTTGGTTATAAGTGCGCGCCATCATACCATCAAGGGCATTCAAAGCCATTCGAATAAACAAACCAATGGGCAAGACTAAAAATAACCAATGGTTAGAATCAGCATGCCAAAAGGTAAAACCAATAATTAAAGAAAAAACAATTGCTGTCAGGGTGATTTGATTGGCGGTTATATGGGTACGATGTAATAAATGCAAAACCGGCAACAAGAGTTGTTGAAATTTCGGCTTAATATCATAAATTGAAACCATAATGGGTATTTTAAAACCTTAGCTATCTATAAAAACTTATCTACAAAAACTATCTACAACAACCATATACAAAATGATCAAGTAATGACCAAAAAGTGATACCTCTATATCTTCTAGCATACTGATTACTGGCAGATACAGCTACTTTTAATAGATAGGGCACCTCTATAGGGTTTTTACGCATAGTAAGACGATCTCGAAATAGGCATCATCCACCTCTTTTTTTCATGATGCTGCTATCGACTTGCTCAAAAAGCAACCAAACCATCAGCAATCATAAAAGCCACAGGCGAATAGGCTAGGACCCTAGCACAAGGGTAGCCGTAAAGAGGATGTATAATGGTGTATCGTCATTTTAGTCGTCGTCCTAACATCATGCTATTAATTTTGGTGTTTTGCACCGCACTTGGCCCCCTGTCAATTGACTTATTTGTCCCCTCATTACCAACCATCAGTACTAGTTTTGCAACGTCGCCAGCCACCGCGCAATGGACGATCAGCATTTTTATGCTGGGTTTTGCCGTATCAATGTTGATTGTTGGCCCATTAGCTGACCGATTTGGTCGAAAAAACGTCCTTATTACAGGTTACATTGTGTATTTACTGGCAACAGCTGCCATTTTAGTAACAGAGCATATTTGGGCTTTTATTACTGCTCGTTTTTTTCAAGCAGTGTTTGGCTGCTTTGGTACTGCATTGTCTCGCACCATTGTGAGAGACCTTTATGATGGAAAGCAAGAAGTCAGGATGATTGCACTGATTGGTGGTTGTATGGCCATTGCACCCGCTATTGCACCTATTATTGGGGGTACCCTGGCAGAGTTGTTTGGCTGGCAAGCTAATTTTATATTAATGCTGATTATTGGCACATTGCTAATGGCCATTGTGTGGCTGTTTGTACCTGAAACCTACACAGCCCAGCCAGAAACACCTGTAAAAACTAACCTATGCCAACGGTTTTTAGCCGTTTTAGCAGACCGTCACTACTGCTTTTATACATTAATGGCAGCAGTAGCCTTTTCAGGTGTATTTGTGTTTATTGCCGCTGCCCCTTTTGTATTTATTGACCACCTTGGGTTTAGCACTCGACAGTTCAGCTATTGTGTAGCCATTATGATCACAGGCTATGTGCTGGGTAGCTTATTCGCATCCCGAGCTATTGAACGCTTAGGCATACAACGAGTATTGTACATCACCTTTGGTATGATGGCTGCTGGAGCAAGCCTGGCTTTTATTACAGGGCTGGGATTTGTGACGGATACATTACAAGGCAACCAAGCAGTAGCAGGCTATGTACTTGGTATGTTTCTATATGAGTTGGGTATGGGGATTTTTATTCCAGCCTGTCAAACCACGGCATTACGAAACATCAAAAACAATATAGGCACAGCCTCTGGGCTGATTTTTTTCGTTGAAATGGCCTTAGCTGCTCCGGTCTGTTACCTGGCAGGTCAACTTCCTCACACCAGCACCTTTCCACTAAGTTCTGTGTCAGTCGCTGCTGTACTGATTATTGGGTTGATGCTGTTGGGCTATCGTAATAAAGGATTTGCTCAAGCTTCTGCTCCAGTGGCTACAACTGTATAAGAGTATTTTTAGTCCCCCTTTTTCAAAGGGGGAATGGCCTTCGCGACATCCTGTAAATATCGAGATAGGAACTAAAAACACCTTACCTAAATTGATTAATTAAGTCCCGAAGTTTAATCACTTCATTTCGTGCCGCTTCGACAAAGTCAGGTCCATTGCTAGCATATAAGACACCTCTTGACGAATTCACAATCAGCCCTGTGCCATCTGCTGTTTTGCCTGCTTTTACCAATTGCTCAACATCACCACCTTGAGCACCCGCCCCAGGGACTAAAAAGGGCATATCTCCTACAATATTTCTGATTTTTGCCATTTGCTCAGGCCAGGTCGCCCCAACAACCAGTAAACAGTTATTGTGTTTATTCCACTGATTAGCGACTAAATCAGCCACTCTTTCATAAAGTGGCACACCATCAACGATTAAGTCCTGAATATCACCCGCGCCACGGTTAGAGGTTCTACACAATAAAATTACACCCCGATCCTGGTAGTTTAAAAATGGCTCAGCAGAGTCAAACCCCATATAAGGGTTAATTGTTACAGCATCTGCCTGATAGCGTTCAAATGCTTCAACTGCATACTTCTGCGCGGTGCTGCCGATATCCCCTCTTTTTGAATCAAGAATTACAGGGATATCAGGATAATGGGTCTTAATATATTGGATGGTCTGCTCTAACTGCTCTTCAGCAGAATATGCAGAAAAATAGGCGATTTGTGGTTTATAAGCACAAACTACATCATGAGTAGCATCAATAATGGTTTTATTAAACTCAAAAATAGACTCTCGTTGTTGCGCCATACCTGCAGGCAACCTTGATAAGTCAGGGTCAAGCCCCACACACACTAAAGAATTGTTTTTCTTCCAGGCAAGCCTAAGTTTGTCATTAAAGCGCATTAACAGTACCTTTTGATGAGTTCCAATGTAATCATTTTAGCTATCAAGAAAGCCGATACATCAGGTGCAATATAGTACGCCAATGGCACACCGACAGCCAATACGCATTTTTCCCTTCCTTTTCATCCGCCCACTCAGCACCATAAAAACCAGCATGATGGGGTAATAGGGTGTTTTGGAGCTGCGGTCAGCCCCCCCCTACACACTAAGGTCTTATACTGGCATAGCGTTGCTTATTATAAAATACATGAGGTATAGTAATGCCTATAGCCACACAACATATTGTGTGCTATGGCTTACATGACATTAGGATATTCATGGATCATGATTTAAACAATACCTCACTTCTACAACAATATAACAAACACACTTTTTACAGACTACATAGAAAATTACGTCTTGTTCTCAACCTATTGCTGTTGCAGGGATTCTATACATGTTTAAACGCTTAGCCATAATGGTCTTGTTACTGACCATCATTTTTGGAGGTATTTTCGGTTATAAATTGTTCGAAAAACAAATGGTCGGAGAGTATTTTGCTAACTTTACCCCCCCTCCTGTTACCATATCAGCCACTAAAAGCCAAGCCGAAATCTGGCAACCAGAAATCCATGCTATTGGTACCTTACAAGCAGTCAACGGTGTAGAGCTGGCGACTGAGGTAAGCGGCATGGTGCAATCAATTCACTTTGAATCAGGCCAGCTTATTGAGAAAGGCCAATTACTGGTACAAATTGATGATGAAGTTGAGCAAGCAACCCTTAAAAGCCAACAAGCCCAGCTCAAACTCGCCAAACTCAATTATGCTCGGGATAAACAACTACTGACAAAAAAGGCTATACCACAAACCCAGTTCGACTTAAGCAGTGCTGAACTGGAAGAAGCCATTGCCAACATGGAAAAAACCAAAGCTATTATTGCCCAAAAGAAAATTCGGGCACCATTCTCTGGCAAAATAGGGATTCGCTTAATTAATTTAGGGGAATACATCAATGCAGGGGCAAGTATTGCCACCTTGCAAAATATTGACTCACTATTTGTTGACTTTAACTTGCCTGAACAGTTTTACCCTAAGCTTTATGTAGGACAAAAGGTAAGGTTTGATATTGATGCCTATCCAGATAAACACTTTATTGGCAAAGTGTCTGCATTAAATGCAAAAGTCGACCCCAATACCCGGAATATTTTAATCAGAGCTAGTGTCGATAACGCTGATCATAAACTGATTCCTGGCATGTTTGCTGATTTGGCTGTTTTAGAAAAAGCATCTATTCAAGTAGTGACAGTCCCCATCACAGCAGTAACATACAGCTTATATGGTGATTCTGTATTTATTATTACAGAACAAACTGACAATAATACAAGTAGTAAGTCAGCTAACAATGTTCCACCAAAGGCAACTACAGATGCAGAGAAAAATGTAGCACCTACTTTGGTTGTTAACCGCAAATATATAAAAACGGGGCCTCAACAAAATGGCAGCGTAGCGGTACTAGAAGGGTTAAAAGCAGGTGATCAAATAGTCACCTCAGGTCAACTTAAATTAAGTAATGGCGCCCGCATTGTTATTAATAATGATGTAAAAATTTAATTGCAGGGAAATGCTATGCAATTTACTGACATATTTATCAAGCGGCCCGTGCTTGCAACAGTGGTCAGTTTACTGATCATATTGCTGGGTGCCAAGGCCTTTGAAAATTTATCAATACGACAATACCCTGAACTTGAAAATTCTGTTATTAGCATTAAAACCACCTATGCTGGTGCCAATGCTGATGTCATTCAGGGGTTTATTACCACACCTATTCAACAGGCTATCGCTAGTGCGGAAGGGATTGACTACATTACCTCTTCCAGTATGCAAAGTGCTTCCAGTGTAAAAGCGTATTTACGCTTAGGTTACGATACTAACAGTGCACTAACAGAAATTATGGCCAAAGTGGCAGAGGTGCAAAATGAACTGCCAGATGCTGCTGATAGACCAGTGATTGCTAAAGAAACCAGTGGTGGTACAGCGCTGTTGTATATGAGCTTTTATAGTGAACAGATGTCTAATGAACAGGTCACCGACTATCTGACACGAGTTGTACAACCTAAACTATCTACAATTGATGGTGTAGGTAGTGCCGATATACTAGGCAAAAAAACCTTTGCCATGCGGCTATGGTTAGACCCAGTCAAAATGGCTGCATTTCAAGTGTCTGCCCAGGATGTTAACCAAGCAATTCTCAGCAACAACTTTTTATCCGCCGCAGGGCAAACTAAAGGGGAATGGGTGGTTACCAATGTCAATGCCAAAACAGACTTAAGTGATGTAGAAGCATTTAAAGACATGGTTATTAAAAGCCAAGCAGATTCTCTGGTACGATTAAAAGATGTCGCAGAAGTGACATTAAGTGCAGAAAACTTCGATAGTTTTGTAGCATTTAATGGCATTCAGTCTGTCTATGTAGCGATTAGCCCTACCCCTTCAGCCAACCCACTTGATGTCATTAAACGGGTCAGAGCTGCAATGCCAGCAATTGAAAAACAATTACCAGATGCATTAAAAGCCAAAGTGGTTTATGACGCAACTGAATTTATTAATGCCTCTATTGATGAAGTAGTAAAAACCTTAGCTGAAGCCACCTTAATTGTTATTATAGTGGTATTAATGTTTTTGGGGGCTTTTCGTTCAGTCATCATTCCAGTGGTAACTATTCCCCTCTCAATGATTGGGGTACTGTTTTTCATGTTAGTCATGGGCTACTCCATCAACCTGCTGACCTTATTGGCAATGGTATTAGCCATCGGGCTGGTAGTAGACGATGCCATTGTGGTCGTGGAAAATATTCACCGCCATATTGAAGAAGGCTTATCACCTTATAATGCGGCACTCGTCGGTGCTCGGGAAATTGCTTTACCTGTAGTTGCCATGACAATTACCTTGGCTGCAGTCTATGCCCCTATCGGTTTTATGGGCGGCTTAACCGGTACATTATTTACCGAGTTTGCCTTCACCTTAGCAGGCGCAGTTATTATTTCAGGGGTTATCGCCCTAACCTTATCGCCAATGATGTGTTCTAAACTGCTACTGGATAAAAGCCATGAAAGTAAAGTAGCACAAAAACTAGACCATTTATTCGATCGTCTCAAACAACGGTTTCAACGCTCATTAACGGGTGCACTTAATTATCGCCCGGTCACTGTATTATTTGCGATTACCGTACTGGTTAGCATTCCTTTCTTGTTTTTGATGACGAAAAGTGAGCTAGCCCCAACCGACGATCAAGGGATTGTCTTTATTTCTTCATCATCCCCCCAATATGCCAACCTGGAGTATATGAATAAATATACATCTCATTATGAAGATATATTCAATTCATTTTCTGAATACGACAGTTCATTTATGATAAATGGTATGGGTACCGTCAATAATTCGATTGCCGGTATGCTATTAAAACCTTGGGATCAGCGTGAACGTAGTCAGCAACAAATACAACCCTTGGTGCAACAAAAACTGGATCAAATAGCTGGGCTGCAAATTTTTTCATTTAACTTACCGCCCTTACCTGGCGCTGGTGATGGTTTACCCATTCAGTTTATTATCAATAGTACAACTGATTACCAAACTATTCATCAAGTCAGTGAAAAACTGGTTACTGCAGCAATGCACAGTGGCTTATTTATGTTTATCTCCAGTGACTTAAAGTTCAATAAGCCAGAACTGCAAATCAATATTAACCGTGATAAAGCGGCACAATTGAATATTGATATGAGACAAGTGGGTGAAACCCTATCCACCTTTTTAAGTGAAGGACGTTTAAATCGCTTCACCTTAGATGGTCGCAGTTACAAGGTGATCCCCCAGGCTAATTTAACCAGCCGTAATGCGGCTGATTGGTTAAACCGTTATTATATTAAAAATCGACAAGGGGATATGATTCCACTCGCCAGTATTATCGAGCTAACTTCCGTCAGCAAGCCTAATCAGCTGAATCAATTCCAGCAGCTGAATGCAGCTAAATTACAAGGGGTTATGTTCCCAGGGGTTTCCTTAGGTCAGGCGTTAGACTTTTTAAATCAAAAAGCCAATGAATTAATGCCCCAAGGGTTTGGCAAAGACTATTCAGGCCAGTCGCGCCAATTTATGCAGGAAGGTAATGCCCTACTCTATACATTCCTGTTTTCACTGATCGTGATTTTCCTGGTACTTGCAGCCCAGTTTGAAAGTTTTCGGGACCCAATTGTGGTATTAATTAGTGTGCCAATGTCTATCTGTGGAGCCTTAATTCCCCTCACTTTAGGCGTCAGTACTATTAATATTTATACCCAAATCGGTTTGGTCACCTTAATTGGCTTAATCAGTAAACATGGCATTTTAATTGTAGAGTTTGCCAACCAACTACAAACGGAAAAAGGCCTAAGTAAACATCAAGCGGTTATCGAAGCGACTTCTATTCGCTTGCGCCCAGTATTAATGACCACCGCTGCTATGGTATTAGGCGTTGTACCTTTAGTCCTAGCATCTGGCGCTGGCGCGGCCAGCCGCTTTGATATTGGCCTGGTAATCGCCACCGGTATGACCATTGGTACGTTATTTACGTTATATGTAGTACCCACCATGTATACTTTATTTGCGAAAGATCATGGTAAACAACCTGTGGTTAATGGGAAATTAGCTATCAGTTAGCTTATTTATTAAGGGCACCTCTAATTCTCATATTGTTATCTTTGATAGCTAAGGCCAGCATTGCTGGCCTTTTTTGTTGCTTTCAATGAAAAACAAATGTGGTAAGTTTTGTGATAAAAAAGGTGCCCACTCACCATTTGCTAGCTCAATTAAATTTTGGGCTTTGGTTGATAGTGAACAATAAAGAAGGATAAAGATAAAAAAATAGCTTTTCATTATATTATGAGATAGCCAAACCTACCCATTTACTAAAGCATAGCAGACAGTTACATCAACTATACTTGTCATGAAAAATGCTGTTGTTACATTTCTTATCATCAATGTAACAACATACAACCACCCCTCTATTTATATAGGAGGAAGTGTGAAATCACCAAAAAACTATTAGCCTTATTGGTAATATACCCAATGCGAAGCATTTTTAGGGGCGGCCGCCGAGAGATGAAGTCCCATGAGCCTATAAATAATAGGTGATTGGGATGAAGAACGATGGCAACAAACCCTAAAAATGATTCGCGACGGGTATAGTAGGAGGTTTTTATAACTGTGTTGCAACAGAAGTGATTCGCCTAACCAGCGGGAAATGACCACCCTACTTGGTAAACTCGGTTGGTTTTTCTAACTCATATAATGATTCAGAAATTTCATCTACTTTGTTAGCAATCAGCGCCTGAGCATCGTAGAGGCCTCGATTATAAAAATATGCACCTATTTCTTGCGAAAAAAAATCAATAAGAAACTCAGCATCAAAACCACCTATTTCCTGATCTAACTCTTCAAAAAAATACATCTTGACCTTTTGTATCAAAATGTCCTTTTCATTTTTACTAAATTTTATATCTGACAACATCTATCTCCTTATTTAGGTTCAAATAATAATCCAACCGTTAGCCTAGTGATCCATGCCCCACTAGTGATGAGATTACATTTTTAATCAATACTGAAAATTTTTCAGGGTTCTCTTGTGGCAGCATATGTCCTTCCCCTACTATTTCCTTGACTTTAAAAGCCTCCGATAATTTTGCAGTATTTGTTGCAACCAGCCTGAAAATATCACGCGTTTGCGAGCCATATCCAATAACCAATGGGTTTCGTATATTTGATACGTTAGTACAGGTTATATCAGGCTGCTCCTGTTGGTTAAGTTGATATGCTAATGTATATGCCTTCGACAGTTGCAGCTCTCTTATCGCCAGATGTTGATTTTTAAAATACCCTTGTTTATTCCCCGAAGCATCAATAAGCACTTCAACTGCCAGCTCAAGCTTTCCTTCAGAAAAGTATTTACAAACCCTACCAAACATGGCATTTGCGTCTGATAACCACATTTCTATTTCTTGCTCTGGTAAACACCCAGGAAAGCCTGGTTCATATAGGAAAATACCTGAAACATTTTCTACCTTATATCGTAGAAGCATATTAAGTACCACATCGGCTCCATACGACCAACCAACAATATTAATTGGCTTTTCAGTAAAAAGCTTAGCTAATAATTCTGCCAAATCACTTGCATGGGTATTTAGCCCAAAGCTCCCTTTATCCTCACCATTAAAATAACGCAGCGTAACTGAGATGACTTCGTAATCAGACTTAAGGTGGTTAATGTGCGGCAACCACATAGTTGCATCTGTGAGAGCACCATGTACCAATATTAAATACTCTCCAGAACCTTCCGTTATATACTTCATTTTCTCTTTTTCCAATTTTGTGCACAGACACTTGCATAAGTCATACTACTCATAATTAGTAAATGCACGCTACAGCCCTAGCAAAACTACCGAGAAACTCTCTGAGCTACAAACAATGCTTATTTTTTCAGAACGAATAATATAACTCCGCACAATTGTGGTAAAGCTGGCAGCCTTTCCAAATTACCTTATTACAGGGCAAGGGGCCAAAATAACCATTACTGTGATATATCATTTGACAGCAACGTAACATTTAGTTAGGTTAACTAACAAACTAGTGAGAAGTGATGATCGATCATGAAGTTAGATGAGTCTCTGGATTGCTTTCACCGATATTTGGCTCGGCTATGGAACCAAGACCAACGGCAAGCTGAACTAAGCTTTAATGAATATGAGTACTTAACCTGTTTAGCTGCTATTGAAGGTGTTTGTGATGCCCACCAAGACACAGTGTTTGATGGGCCACACCTGACAGATTTAGCGGCAAAAATGCAGGTAAAGCGGGCATCTGCCAGTACCATGGTCAATAAACTGGAAAAACGTGGTCTTATCCAACGGGTACAATGTCGTTACGATGCCAGGGCCCAGCATGTGCTAGTGACTAAAGCTGGGATGGCGTTGGTACGCAAAGAACAGGCAATTTATAAAAACATGGCTACCACCATTAAACAACAGTTAACCAAGGAGGAATATCGACTGTTTGAGAAGGTGATGAATAAGGTGTGTAAACACCTGTAGAGGCCCCCTCTTCTTCATGAGTATATTGTTAAAGCTAGCAGATATGGATTAAAACCCAATCCCTCCTTTGAAAAAGGAAGATTGAGGGGGCTAAAAATGTCTTTTGCATAACCCTCAAAGAAAAGGTGTAAATAACACCACTTGATATATATTTTAAGATTTATCTTTTTAACCAAATAGTTAGTTAGCCTAACAAAATAAAAATTAATTTTTGCCAAAACATAAAATGGAGATAAAAAATGAACTCTGAATTTTGGAATAACTATTATCAAGAACAATCTACAATTTGGATCCAGCCTGATGAGGTATTTGCCACAGAAGTAGCTGAGTTAACTTCAGGTAATGCATTGGAGTTAGGTGCTGGAGAAGGCGCAGATTGTTTATTTTTAGCAAAGTCCGGTTGGCAAGTGACTGCCATTGATTTTTCTCAAAAAGCCATCGATAGAATTAATCGACAGGCAGATAAACAGGAGATAACAATTAATACAGAGGTAAACGATATTTTAACTTATCAGCCAGAGCAACAGTTTGACTTGGTGTATATGGTGTTTATCCACTTACCTCTGGCAGAAAGAAAACAGATGCTGGCTAATGCCGTTAACGCTTTGGCGCTTGGTGGTACTCTACTCTTTATCGGCATTGCTAACAGCGACATGGACTGTGACCAGGAAGTTTCCCACCTGTTTTCTCCAGCCAAGGATATTGCTGCACTGCTATTAGAGGTAGCACCCGACCTACACATAGAAAAACAAGGTCACCTTAACCGAACAATCCCAATGCCAGACAAACAATCATTTAAAGCTGAAACGATTATTGTGAAGGCCAAGAAGTTAAGCAACAAATAGCCCAATATCTATACCCAATACAAAAGGTATTTGTTTAGCCCCTCATCCTAACCTTCTCCCCCGCAGGGGAGAAAGGATTTGATTTGAAGTACTTTTGCGACAGCCTTAATGCGAAAGACTTGCAACATGTTTATTACCAGTCATAATTATTATTTAACACCATAGTACCAATATATTCTATTTTCTTTTACTAAGTTCTCCTACACTTACAAGCTACCAACGCAATACCTTTATATCCAAATGGTAGATAACAAACAGGGAGGTGTTATGAAAGCCATGACTAAAGGACTAGTCACTCTACTACTGTTTTATTGTACAACTCTAGCTAGTCACGCAAAACTGTTGGAGTTTGTTTTAACTAACCAGGAATTTTTAATGGATAGGGAAAGTCAACGTTATGGTGACTTTCTTAGCCAATTAAATAAACAACTGGGTCAACCGCAGTCCATAAATACGCTAGCTGTTATTCAGTTAAACAGTCACAATAAAATAGTGAAGATAGAGCAGTTAACTAGCCCATTAATGTTAAGAGGCGAAGCATTTAATTCACAAACCGGGTTTATTGAATCGGTGATTAACCAGCCGTTGGACACAGGTAATCTTTACCTGAATGTTGATGAAAACGAGGCCATAAATAAAATATTGATTTTTTCACCTAAAATTAACCCTGAAAAGGGCTTAGCTTGGCAGTTTTCTACTGAGCGTCATGTAGCGTTAAGTAATTATGGCGTTAAAGAAAAAACCGGAGAGTCCGTTTTTAAACTAGTTGATAATGGCCCCTCCAGTAATCGGGTCGACTTGGTATTTGTAGCAGAAGGCTATACTCAAAATGAAATTGCTCGCTTTAAAGAGGACTTAACGACTGTCGTTAATGGCTTTTTTGAAGAGCATCCACTAAGCCTATATAAAAGCTATTTTAATGTGTGGGGAGTAGAATCAATCAGTAATCAGTCTGGTGCTGGCTATAGCTATCCCAAAGACACCCGCTTCAAGTCGTATTTTAATTGTTATAATATCGACCGACTGTTATGTGTTGATATTAATGAAGTGCAAAAATACGTCTCTCAGCGTTTAAGCAGTCATTCTCGGGATATTATTGTGGTAGTGGTCAATACCGATAAATATGGCGGCTCTGGCGGTGCTGTTGCTACCATGTCACTCCACTCATCAGCTGTTGATTTAGCCTTACATGAAGTGGCACATACCTTTGGTTTACTGGCGGATGAATACGACTACGGCAGTTGCCGGGTGGCTGCAGCGTCAGAAGCCAATGTCACCAATAACCGTTCAGGCAGCAAGTGGGCCCACTGGGTTGATGTTGCTAATAATGTGAGTGTGTTTGAAGGCGCAAAATATTGCCGCTATGGGATGTATCGCCCAACAAATAATTCACTCATGCGAGTGTTAGGTCAGCCATTTTATGCCGTCAACAGTGAACAACTGATACGACGAATTTACAGCTTTACTACACCACTCTCGTCACAAACGCCTAACACTAAAACCATTAGTCTTAGCACACAACAACAACAAGGCTTTGCGGCTTCACTACTGCAGCCTACTACCAATACAGTCACTGCTAGATGGAAGCTGAATGGTAAACCAGTTAGCTCAGCAACTCACTTTACCTTTATGGGGAATAATTACCCCCCTGGTCGTTATCAGTTAACGGTAGAAGCACGGGATAATACCAGTCATGTTATTATCGATAGTAAAAACCGACTTAAAGATACCTTTACCTGGGATATTAAATTAACAACCGTTAGCAATCACTGTAATACGCCCGCCCCACCCTCTCATTTAACTGCTCAAATTCTTGATAACAATAGTTTTCAATTATCCTGGTTAGCACCTACACACGCCCAACACTATACGGTCCAACGGTTAATTGAAGGAACTTGGCAAGATGAAGTAAACACAGCAGCTACAGTGGTAAAAATAACTAATCTTGCTGCTGAAAGTGAGCAGTTAGTTCGAGTAATTGGTACCAATGGTTGTGATGAAATGGGTAAAGCATCAGAGCCACTTGAAGTTTCACTGAAGGGCACCCTTAATAGTTAATATATCCTAAGTAGTTAATATGAACTGAAAGGTACCTTTAAAAATATTCTTTTAGAGGTACCCTTAAATAGTCATATTATTTCCCGTCAACCAGTTAACGCTATTCCAAGTCGATCTAGTCACATTACTTATCATCTCATCTTTCGCCTATTATTTATAGGTTTATGGCGCATCGTCGCTTGATAGCCTTACCTCTATTCAAGTTATTTCAGACAAATGTTATATGTATCGCAATATTAACCATCATTCGGTTAAAAACAACGCTTCGTTTGTTGATCACATTGAGATATTCAGGTTAATTTCTGCAACAAGAAATCAACCATTAACATGAAGAGATGTGTATTTATGTTAGGTACTATGGGTTTAGTGTTTATTTGGCTACTACGCAAAACATTTGAATGGACATTAGTAACTGCAGCAGTATTAACCTACGCTGAGATTGGCCCTGGCGGAGAGGCTGTTGCTGAATTAATTAACACTTTTCAAGAAGTGTTACGCAATATTGATTGGCAAAATATCTTTCAGCAATTAACCAGCACGGTAAAAACACTGATGCAATCGTTATCTGAAACGGTTGTCAACTGAATTAGCTTACATTTTCCAGCAACGCTGGCCAGTAAAGCGTGATCGCAAATACTCCATCTGGTCACCGCGAATTTGCCGGTTAGCTAGATACATAAACTCAAACACATTAGGCTCAAACGGTACTGCTAATAACTCCATCCCTGCTTGTTCCGGCGTTCTACCACCTTTATGGTGGTTGCAACGCTGACAAGCAGCGACTACGTTTTTCCACACATCCTTGCCACCTTGCACTTTAGGCACAATATGATCCCGAGTTAAGTCCGTTTCTTTAAACACATTGCCACAATACATACACAAGTAGTCGTCACGACGAAATAACAGTGCATTATTTAAACCAGGCACAAAGTTTTGTCTACGATGATCCCCCATACAGGCAATGATGGGGTCCATGTTAATTTCAGAGCGAACACCAAACTTATTGATTCCTCCAACAATACGCAGTGGTTGCTCTCCAATACTCCATAATACTTGCTGTTTAACATACAAGGTGGCTGCTTCTTCTCGGCTTATCCATGCGGTTGGCAACCCAGATTTATTCAACCTTAATACACGAATCATATTTACCCACCATTCCACCAGTCTGCTTCACACCTATTACCCACAACTATTTTGACATAAAGGGCTGCGACAAATGGCTTTAGGGTAGTGTCTAACAGCCCCTGTTTGGCCCAGCCAGGCTAAAAATGCGTGGTTTTCTAATTCAGACACCTCATCGTAACTGGCAACAGGCATAGGCCAACGAAATGATGCTATCTATTGGATGCTATCTATTGATAGTTTCTCCCATCATTATTACATTTTCACCATTCATTTTGGTTAATGCTAAAAGTGTACTCATCTTGTCATATGACTGATTTGCACATCGACTATGACTAATTCACTTTCTTATTTATAAACATAGCCTTACTCTTATATTCTGTCTTGCTGAATACCTGGGTTTAGAGAAACTCGAACATTCAAACAACATGTTGATCAATTAGAGATATGCACTAAACTAGTGAATAGAAGTAATATAAAACCAAACACTATTTCATTCATGTTAGTGACTTAATATCAAGCAAACCTTAAACAGTCTAACTCTTCCTAGTAATCTGCTGCCCCATCAGTTCTTGTTTACCAAGAGCATCAAGTAGTAGGTTTAACCATTTAGGAAAATACCAGCATGTGATGAGAACAATTCAGGTGTTAGTTAACAATGCAGGTGTTATAGATGCTTTTTGTAAATAGCGATTTTAGAGGAGCTCATGCAGCAAAATAAGCTTTATGTAGGTAATTTACCCTACTGCATCAACGAGTCACAGTTAGATGATCTGTTCTCTCAATATGGCGAAATTGACGACATTAAATTAATTTTAGACCGCGAAACCGGGCGATCTAAAGGCTTTGCCTTCATTACCTTTGCCTCCGAGCAGGCCGCTAAGCAAGCACTGCAACATAATGGTATAGAAGTAGAAGGACGTACAATTAAGGTAAATAAAGCCATTGATAATAACCGTCAACGAAGCCGACGTAATTATACTGTACAGCGAACCACTTAATTAGCCTGAAAAATACGGCAACCTACGAAACGATTTAGGTTAGTGGTTCACATGCAAAGTTATATAATTGTGTTCAAAGCCATTTACTCTCTGGCAAAGCACTTTTTTGCAGGTGCTTTTTCTCTAAAATAGCAGAAAGACCAACACCCAAAAAAGCAATTCCACCAGTAGGTAAATGATTGAAAAAAATGCCTTATTTTTCGTTTAGTCCACTAGGCAGCATCTACTGTAACACCTAATAATGCGTCAATTTTTTTCAATATGGCATCAGATTGACCAAACAGCTCCTGCTGTCTATGTAATAGTTTTTTTATAATAGGGTCATCTTGATCAGCAGAACCTTGTAAACTGATTACATTATTAATAGTATCCGTAATAATATGGAGCTGATCGTTAATATTACTTAGTGTTTCATTTAATTGGCCTAAGTGTTGGTCTACATTATTCATTGAGTTATCCTTACATATTCTTGTGGTTCATCCATTATAGCCAATACCCAAAAACAATAGATATAAAAGAGATAGGTCGTCAATGGCTGTCATCGAACTAAAACAGGTGAGTCATTATATTCCTGTCAGTAACCAGTCTACCCCCTTGTTTACTAATATTAACCTAACGCTTCAGGCTGGTGAAATCGTGGTTTTGTTAGGGCAAAGTGGCTCTGGCAAAACAACTTTGCTTAATTTAATCGCAGGCCTGGATTTACCTTATCAAGGCGAAATTTACCTTCACCAACAACCTATGCATAATCGCTCAGCAACGGCTCGGGCCACGATTAGACGACAGCATATTGGTTTTGTGTATCAGCAGTACAACTTATTGCCCTCACTCACTGTGCTGGAAAATGTCATGCTTCCAGGGCTACTTAACAAACAACGGCAGGTAACTGAACGAGCCAGATACTTATTACAAACGGTTGATATGGGAGAGCAGCTCAATCGATTTCCCCACCAACTATCAGGTGGAGAGCAACAACGGGTAGCCATTTGTCGTAGTTTAATTCATCAACCCAGTGTGCTGTTAGCAGATGAACCTACCGGTAGTTTAGATAATACAACCGCTGCCAGGGTAATTGAGCTTTTTTTTTCACAAGTCAATGCCAACCAGCAAACGGTACTACTTGCCACTCATAATGAGCAACTCTGTCAATGGGCTAACCGGGTTGCAGTTATTCATTATGGACAGCTTTCACTCAAGTCATGAACTATTTGCTGTTTGTTGCCTTGCTTAGGCATTATCGTTTTCATCCTTGGCAATTATTTTTTATTTTAATCGGTATTAGCTCTGCTACTTGTTTACTGACAACCATTGACTTACTGATCAAAAATAGCCAGGAAAATTTTTCAATAGCAGCCAAACAACTAAGTGGCCCTGCTACCCACCATATTACCTCTACAACAGGCTGGCTGCCAGAGCAGCTTTATACAGAACTCACCCAGCATTTTTCGATAACTGCCAGCCCGGTTATTCAAGCTTCCGTCAAATTAACAAAAAACGGCGAGTTATATACATTATTAGGTGTAGACTTATTTAAAGCTGTGCACTTTCAAGCCTATGCCACGAGCCCGCAAACCCATAGTGCAACCGCTTTTCTATTAGATTTTATTCAGTCATCTCCCCCTGCTGTCATAATTGCGCAACAACATATTAACCAACACCAATGGCAAATAGGTGATCAACTTGCATTGTATACCGAAAATAATCAGTTTCCCGTGACATTAATGGCCACTTTTAACCAAGAGTTTAGTGAGTTATTCGACCATTTATTGGTAATGGATATTGGCCAGGCACAACAGCGGTTAAATGTGCCAGGCAAACTGAGTCGAATTGATTTAACTATTCATCAAACTGAACAGCTTAATGCTATTCGACAGTGGCTTCCCTCGGCTTACCCGTTAGCGGCAAGCAGTGAAATAACCTCTCAATTAGGGCAAATGAGTGACGCATTAAGTATTAATTTATCAGCTTTAGCTTTATTAGTCGTGGCCACTGGTTTTTTTATTGTGTTTAATACCATGCGCTTTGCACTACTTCAACGCCATCAATTACTCATCCAACTCACACAACTGGGTATTACCACTCAGCAAAAAACCCTCTTACTACTATTAGAGGTAGTCTGCATTGCCATCACTGCAACCCTGTTAGGCATCCTGTTAGGTATTTTGATCAGTATTGAAATACAACAAGTCGCACAACAAACCACCAGTAATCTTTATGGCATGACCCCTGTTACGTTATTTCATGTGCCAGCATCCACCTTATTAAAAGCAATCACGATTGGTATATTTGGGCCATTAGCTGTCGTTAGTATTGACTGTTGGCAAGCCAGTCGCTATTCCACCCAACATCCCCCCCCATTACAATGGCAACCAAGACAGTTACTGGGTTTTGCCTTGCTAGGGGTAATTACTTTAAGTGCTAGTATTTTCGTGTTTTATTTCACCACTGGGCTCACTCATTGTTTTATTGCCATTGGTGGTTTACTGCTTGGTTACGCAACTTGGCTACCGGCGATTAATTGGCTAACGGCCCTATTAGCCAGCAAAATAAAACCCTGGCCTGCTCAATTAAAAGGCATTTTATGGCAATATTTTTGGCAGGATAATCAACGACACAGTATTACCACTAGCATAGCCATGATGGCGCTGGTCATTGCACTGGCCACAGCGATTGGCATTGGCATTATGATTGACAGTTTTCGACTAACCGTCACTCACTGGCTAGAGCATCGCCTATCTGCACATATTTACTTAAAGCAAGAAACATGGGGGCAGCAGCAGATCAAACCGTTACCTGACAAATTATTACAGCGAATGACGAAGCATCCTGCTATTGCACACATTGCGCACTTCCAATCCAAGCAAGTCAGCAGTCAAGGACTGCTCTTTCGCTTAACCAGTAGTAATGCCCCTCCCCCCATGCAACAGGGGTATTTATTTACAGGCGGCAACCCCAACCAAATTTGGCAGAATTGGCAACAACCCAACCAACTGCTGATTAGCGAGCCACTAGCTAATCGATTAAACCTAAAGCAGCATAGTCAGCTGGCAATGAATACACCTAAAGGTATCCAACTATTTCAAGTGGCAGGTATTTATTATGACTACGCCAGTGAGTATGGCCGAGCTTTAATCAGTAAAACAAATTATCAACGTTACTGGCCTGTTTTACCTATCACCTCAATTGCCATCTATTTAATTAACCCCACCCAGCAACAGGCTGTTATTCAGTTAATTAACCAGCTTGCAATCGATGAAAATAATAATTCTCTCAATTTAGCAATAACCACTCCAGAACAACTTAAACAACGCTCGCTGGCTATTTTTGATCAAACTTTTTTAGTCACCAATGGCCTGCGAACCATTGCTATTATCATTGCAGCCATCGGCATGGCCAGCACCTTAATGGCATTACAGCTCAGCCGAACCTATGAAGTGACTCTGCTACATCAGTTAGGTTTTACCCGCTGGCAGATTAATTGTTTCCAAATCTGCCAAATGCTGTGGTTTGGTTGCTTATGTTGTTTACTTGCCTTACCGGTGGGTTATTGGTTATCCCATTGGTTAATTACAGGGGTTAATATACGAGCCTTTGGTTGGAGTATGCCCCTGTTATTTCGCTGGGCAACCTCACTGTCTACACTGGGTTTTACATTAGCAGCAATAGGTGTTGCCTGCCTTTACCCACTCCTTCGCCCACCACAAGCAATTATAAAATCATGAGCCAGCGAACTCTAATCACTCTAGGTATAATTATTACTGGCACTTGCCTGTTAGGCGGGCTGTTTACTGGGGGGGTATTCGACTTGACCAAACCCATCACAGCGCTACAGACTACTAAAAACGATCCCGTTACTTTACAACAGTTGCTGGGTACTCAAAAAAACAGCTCATTTAAACAAGCAACCCAACCTATTTCCTTTCTTTTTCCCCTCGACCATGGCCCCCACTTTTCCTATCGTACTGAGTGGTGGTATTTGACTGGTCACTTATTTGATCGCAATCAACAGCATTATGGCTTCCAATTCACCTTGTTTCGTTTTGCCAGCCAACCCACTTCAACTGCTGCCAACCCCTGGTTGGTACCCCAGTTTTATATGGCCCACCTGGCTTTGAGCAATACTCAACAACAAACCTATCGTAGTGCTGCCAAACTCAGCCGCCAAGGCCCTGGGCTGGCGGGTGTAAAATCCTCCCCCTTACAAGCCTGGTTAGAAAACTGGCAATTACAATCAACCACAGCAGAATCACTCTTTCCCGCCAAATTAACCGCTCAGGCACCAATACAACAAATCGGTTTACAGTTAACCATCGACAAGCTCAAGTCCTGGGTTTTACAAGGCAACCAAGGGCTAAGCCAAAAAAGTCCTGCACAGGGTAATGCCTCTTACTATTACTCTTACCCTCGCTTAAATGTTGTTGGTTCAATTCAATGGAATCAACAGCAAATACCCGTTACTGGACAGGCTTGGTTTGATCATGAGTGGGCTACTAGTGCCCTTGATCGCTACCAAACCGGTTGGGACTGGTTTTCCTTACAACTGGAAAACCAACAAGAGTTGATGATTTATCGTATTCGCAGCCAACCTGGCTACCCCGAAACCCTGTTTGCCAGCTTAATTCAAGCTGACCAGACCATTATTCAACTAAATCCCAGCCAGCTGACAATCAAGGCCACTCAATATCAACAAGCAGCTGGCCATAAACAGTGGCCAGTAGAATGGCAAATTATCCTTCCTGATTATAATTTGTCGTTGAATCTAACACCTACACAGCCTAACCAATTCATAAAGCATTTATTTACTTACTGGGAAGGTGCAGTAAAAATAACCGGCAGTCATCAGGGTTGGGGGTTTGTTGAGCTCACTGGTTATTAACCCTGTAGTAATATACACAAGGTTACGTATAGACATTTGTATAATATACAACTAGTGCAGCATGAGGCAATTTAACTAGTTTTTTTTTAACAAACAAGGTAGTATTTTTGTGCTTATTAAACAAGGATGGCAGTGTTCAAAAAATCGCCATGACGAAAACAACGCTTGCACAAAATATAAAGTTTTTACTAAAAGAAAATGGTTTATCAGAACAAGATATTCAACAACAAACCGGGGTAAAACAAACCACCATCTACCAACTTGTTAATGGTGATGTTACCAGCACAAAGAAGTCAACGGTTAGTATTCTATCTGATTTTTTTGGTGTTGAAGTATGGGAACTCACAGAAGTCAACTTAAGCCAAAAAAAACACCATAGCAACGAAATAGAATATATAGAAGGTAAAGCACTTTATGCAGTTCCAGTGCTGGAGTGGCAAGATATTACTCATTTTAAGCGCTTTCCTATTGGTTACTGGTATCAGCACCGCCCCACCACTTGTGCCTCACGAAAAGTTGGCCAAGGCTTTGCCTTAACAGTCGACTCTAAAGATTACCTGCCTTATTTTAACCCTGGGGTCACCCTGATTTTTAGTGGTAACCGCGCCCCTGAACAAGACAATATTGTGCTAGCTATGACGGATAAGCCACAACCCACGCTAGTTAAATGTAAAAATTTTTCTGATGGGCTGATTTATCTGCAATCGCTTAGCGATGCAAATAACACCATGCTTTACTCAAAAACCTACAGCATCCAAGGAGTGCTCATTGAAGAAAGGTATTCGTGACGAGGATAAAACTGCTCATAAATATGCTTTACATGGGTTTGACAGTATTGAAGGTAAGGTAATTCTCACTGTAACAGGCATAGGTAAACGCTTAGCTATTCCTATTGAGCTATTTTTTACTGATGAAATGATGGACAGTGTGTCAGAGCGAGACTTCAAACTCATCTGCATGCATTACTACAAAAAAACCAACACCTCGATTTTATTTGATAAAAAAGAACGCAGCGAGCGCTCTTGGACCGCTTATGCGATCATGATCAGCATTTTAAGTGCTATCCTGATCAGCAGTAACTTTTCAGGCCTTAAACCTATTAACTTACTAGGTACTGAACTGGTTATTCCTATCGCCCTACTGTTTTATCCTATTACCTATATTATTAATGATGTGATTAATGAATTTTACGGCCTGCGGATGGCGCGTAAAGGTATTCAAATTGCTTTTTTATCTAATATCTTCTTTTGTGCCGTCATTTTTGCAGCCTTACAAATCGCCCCCATCAACCATTGGCAACTAGATGATAGCTTTAACCTGATCGGCACTGAGTTACTTAGTGTGTTTTTTGCCTCCATGATCGCTTACTTAGTTAGTGAGAACCTGAATGCAGTGATCCTGTCAAAAATCCGTAGTCTTACCAACAGCCGCTGGTTATACTTACGGGTATTGGGAAGTACACTGCCGAGCACCATCATTGATAGCTTGTTATTTTGTACTATCGCTTTCTGGCACATTCTTGGGCCAGAGATTGTGCTAATTATGATCACCTCACAAATCATCGTGAAGTCAATATATGCCTTAATCAGCGTTCCCATGACTTATGCTGCCCATGCATTGATGAAACAATTCATTGTAACTGAAGACAGTAAACTAAAGGATCAGAATGAATACACCACTAGACAACACACCCTTAGGGAAGTCAGTTAAATACGAATTCAGCTATAACCCTGAATTACTGGAAGGTGTGCCCCGCAGTCTCAACCGGGAGCCTATTGGTCTTTACCCAGAAAACCTGCCTTTTTCAGGGGTAGATGTATGGAATTTATATGAATTATCCTGGCTCACCCCTTCTGGCAAACCTGCCATCGCCGTTGGTGAAGCTTTTGTTGATGCAACAACGACCAATATTATTGAGTCAAAATCATTCAAACTGTATTTAAACAGTTTTAATCAAACTCATTTTGACAATATTGAAACCGTTCAGGCCACGCTTATCAAAGATTTAAGCCTCATTGCTAACGGTGAAGTCAAAGTGAATTTATGGCACCAGCATAATGCCACCATTGGCAATTTACCTGGCGAATGTATTGATGAAGAAGACATCACTACCGAATGCTATGAAATTGACTCAACCTTATTAACCGGTGCTGCCGACCCTCAACAGCCGGTTGAAGAAACCTTACACTCTCATTTATTAAAGTCCAACTGTTTGGTGACTGGCCAACCAGATTGGGGCAGTGTAATGGTAAAATATGCTGGGGCTAAAATTAATCGAGCCGCCTTGTTAAAATATATTATTTCTTTCCGCCAACACAATGAATTTCATGAGCAATGTGTCGAGCGGATTTTTACCGATATTCAACACTATTGCCAACCCGAAAAACTGACTGTATATGCCCGTTATACCCGCCGTGGTGGCCTAGACATCAACCCCTTCCGCAGTAATTTTGAAAGTGCACCATCTGCGAACGAGCGGATGCTGCGACAGTAGAGTTTTCATTTACTCCACGCTTGAAGGGCAAGTCTGCTAGTGCATGATTTGCCCTTAGCTACCGAATCCCCTGTTATCCTATATCCGTTAGCTTTTTCTATTTAATGCACCTTCGAGAACGTATAAAACAAGCTTGGTTCACTGATAATATAAATATTATCCTGGCCATCTAATACTTGGTTTATTTGGATATCTTTATCTTTATCAAGCTAACCACTTCAATCCCACTCACTTTGACTATATTAAAATTAGTCTTTTAGACAAGTCTAAGTGAGAAAAGCGCAACTCATGAATCAGCTTTTAACTTCTCTACTCATACTATTATCTACTTACTGTATTAGTGCCGAGAAAAAGAAAGCGGGTATTATCTGTTAAAGCAAGTTTTATCCACTAAAAACGCTGCTAGATTTACCCACCATCCAACACCACTAACAGAACAACCACTTCATTTATTGTTAACAAAAAGGCATAAAGATAGCCAACGGTTATTGGAAGCGTTTAACCGCGGTTTGAAAAAATATAAAAGCCGTTTACACAATTAGTTTTTATGAGTCATTTTTCGGTATAAACATCAAGTCATATACATTCACAATGCAGGTTTATTTACACTAAGCCAGCTCTATCATCTCAAAATCAGCCTTGGCTGCGCCACAATCAGGGCAAAGCCAATCCTCCGGAATATCCTCCCACTGAGTACCTGCTGGTATCCCCTCTTCAGGTAAACCTAAGGCTTCATCATAAATAAAGCCGCAAATAACACATTGCCACTTACGCATACCTTCTCCAACGTATTTTATTCCTACCCCCTTTTATGACACCAGACTTACAGTCATAGCCTATTGTCTCATCAGACAGTGTAGCAGTGCCCTGAATAGCATAATGCCTACCTCACTATTGCAAATGATAATAATTCTCGACCGTTTTTAGCATACTTTCTCATTTAGTCGGCTTATTTTATGGTGTATTTGTTACCAACTCACCTATTTATACGACAACTAATGGGGTATTTGCTGACCATGCCAGCTACAGCAGTAAACGCGACTCAACCCAGCACACTTAACAACCCATCCTTATCTCAAGCCACTGCTCCACCACTTATACAAGGTGATATTGGTGGACATACTGTGCAGCTGGCTGAAGCTAACCCTGCCCCGATTACACTACAGTTAGCACTGAAAGATAAACTCAATGAAATATCACCAGGCAATCAGCAAATTTTTCAGCTCACGGGTCAGCATGAGATTAAAATTAATCGGCCAGGCACCTATTGCTGGAAATTAGCCAGTGATTTATATACAAAGCCCAGAACATTTGAAACCAGTAAAGAGTTAGAAATATTTCTAGAAGAAAACTACCCAAAAGAGCTTGATCAAGCCAAAACTATAGAAAAACAATGGGGCGTTGAAATCAGTCGCTCAGCAAATACAAAATACCCCTGGAAAGCCACTGGCGATAAGCTTGAGCAAACCTTCCGTTTTAAGTCACTTGATGACATGACGCAGGCTTTAGAACAAGGCTACTTACGTCGTACTGCCAAGCATATGGCGGCAGCAGAAAGGTTTATACGTGGTCGAGATATTCATAATGTCACTTCAATCACTAAAATGGACACTGGCCCAGTATTAGTGATTGATGGTGGTGATGATTTGGCCGTCAGTCTAGAAAACTCTGGCCTGCCTCGCTCGTTAGTGCTGGCAGTACAAAGTACAGCGCTTTACCCAGCTTTTATAGGTGTGGTGCATAAAGGCTGGCAAGGTGCTAATGACGAATATAACGAAGCACGTGAAGAGTATCAGGAGCTGATTGAATCTCAACAAGCATTAAAAAATGAAGTTCGTAGCCTCGTCACCCAAGAATTGGCGATAAAAGAACAGTTACTCAACTCCACTGACAATGATGATACACAACAGCAGTTACTTAACCTACTAAACCAACATAATGGGTTTAAAACTAATCTATTAGCCTGTGTTGGCCCCTTATTAAGCGCAAAAAATAATGGCGATCAAGCTCAGTTAAAAGACACAATTAACCAACTGAATGCGTTAAAAACTCAGCTGGCTGATCATAATCAACAAGTCAATGAACAATTAACCGATAAACAAACCTCACCAGAGCTACAACAGTTGCTGACTAAATTATCAAGCAGCCAGCTGTTTGATCCTACTTCGCCGGACTGTCATGCTCTTATCCAACAACTGGCGGATTATAAAGCCAATCAAGATGATAAACTGGCAAAATTTGCTGATACACACATTGCTGCCGCCTTTACCGAATCAGGCTTAAGTGGTATGTATTGGGGAATGGTGTCGTTTGAAGCGCGCGCCACCAGCGAATTATTAGTCGGCGAGGCTGCTCAGTCCTTTAGCAGCATTCTCAGTCAGATGGGTGATACCTTTAATGTCATTGGCCAAGCACAAATGGTTATTGCAGGGCTAACCAAAGCCGGATTAGGCATTCATGAAATCAAATCGCTTAATGAATGGTTAGATCAAATTAATACCACGCAAGCACTAGAAAAACCAAATAGCCCAGAATTAACTAAGGTCAAGGCGATGATTGACCAGTTTTATCGTCATCAACGGAATGTCACCGTTGCAGAAACCCTGGGTAACAGTGTGCTTACGCTAGGTCAATTAGGCATGATTCTAGGTGGACCATTTGGAGTGGGTGTGAGCAGTGTGTTGTATGCAGGTGTCGGGGCGACTATTGGTGGCGTTGCGATGAGCCAGGCAGCAGCTCAATATTCCAACAAAATATTTAATGTATCGGAAAAAAAGTCTGCCGCAGAAGAAGCCATTAGCCAACAAACCGATCCCGATGCCAAACCACTGGATATTATTCAACAACGCATCCAGGATCTATACCAATTCAGTCAGGAACAAGCTACCCCTAAAGTATGGCTTAATATTTATCAAACCATTATTAACAACCCCAAAGCAGATGCATTTGAAATATTGGCAAAGGCGGGTAAACCTTATCAAAAATACGACACCGAGCACTCTGGTCATTACCGTCAATTGTACAGAGAGGCACTAGACAATGTTAAAGCAGATAGCCAAAATACAGTCAATATTATTAATCAAGCAAAATCACTGTTACAACAACAAGGGCCTAATACCGCCTTTTCAGCATTTATTAGCCAACATATTCAGCAGCTACAAAAAGTACCTTGGGTAGCAGAGCGATCTGATACTGCAGCGGGTCAAATCAAGCAGCTATTTCAGTTTGCTGAGCAACAAGGGTTTCTTAAAGAGTTTGAACGGCGAATTGTCAAACGTTTGGTTAACAAGAACGGCTATCCGCTGTTTAAAGAACCAAAACTCGAACATGGTCCTTATATCAAGAAAATTACTGCTAATAAATCCAAACGTCCATGGCAAATCCCTAATCCAGTTGCACCTGTAATCAACTTAGGTCGCTTGGTTAAACAATTAATTAAGCCCATTGCTCATCCCAAGCTGCTATCTAACACCCTGTCTATACCGATGAATTGGGGTAAAAAAGACACTAGCGTCTATGTATTTAATCGTGAGCGTTTTTTGCAGGACTTAACTGAATTAAAACCAGATACCCCCGAAGCAAGTTATCTTCATAAAACCTGCCAAATACTATTTACTGAACAATTAGCTAATGATGCTAAACAGTGGTTAGGCAAAGATAATCGGCATGTATTCGAAGAAACTATACGTCATGTTGGTAAGCAGGTACTCAGAGATAATGTACTTCGGCCAATTGTGCATGGCGTTTCTGAGCAAGTAAAATTAGCCGATTTAATTGCAGAACTGTCTTCAGCAAATAACGCTAGCGCTTAATAAAAGCTAACACTGGTACCTCTTTTGATGCAGTGTATCAGTGTT
Source organism: Spartinivicinus marinus (assembly GCF_026309355.1). Lineage (NCBI taxonomy): Bacteria > Pseudomonadati > Pseudomonadota > Gammaproteobacteria > Oceanospirillales > Zooshikellaceae > Spartinivicinus > Spartinivicinus marinus. The sequence continues at coordinate 5,496,745 of NZ_JAPJZK010000001.1, read as the reverse complement.
AGTCCAAAACGGTGTTATCATTTTAGCTTATCAAGCGCCACTCCCAGCGTGATTGCTCCAATTGGTTTTTGATCCGCTGGATTGGTTACTGTAAAACTGAGTTGAGTGGTATAAGTGAGGGTTGATTTATCAAACTCTGTTTCGGCAATATGAATAGCTCCATTTCCTTTTAAGTAAGTCTCTTGCCACTTAGCCTCATCTCCTTGCCAATAATCGGATGTAATATCACTTACACCCACATTAGTCCCTTTATTATTCATGACAATCACTTCTTTATACAATCCATTACTATTTTCCTGAACCTCTCGCACAAACCCCGACGCTCGACCATTAACAACGTCATTAATCAGTTCATACTTCCCACTGATTTTTTCTAATCGCCATTTATCATCAAGTACTTTAATTTTAGCCTCATCCCAATCAGCCGCCTTGCTATTGGACTCAATAATTGCATCGATCAGCGCTTTATCTGCTAACCATTTATTTTGAATGGATTGATAATGTTGCTTTAACTTGGCTTCAGTACTTGCAAAAAAGTACCAATAAGCACCACCGCCACCACCAACAATGATTACTAATAAAACAATCGAAACAATGAGCTTTTTCATAATACTCTCGAGTCGAGTTGGCAAGTTTCTCTCAAGTATAGCCACCATTTAACAGAATGGTAGCAATAGTGTCATTGGCTATTTACTGACAATCACTATAGCATGCACATGACAGCTAACCATTACACCTTATATGTTACCAAGCAGATGTTAGTCACCCATAAAAATAACTATTTTAAAGGTAAAAACTATACCAAATAATAAATCGCCACTATTTCATTTTTTAACTGCTATATTTTTTACATCAAGTGTATGACCAAGTGGGACTGAATAATTAAAGTCTCATCATATGATTCCTTTCTCGTTAAGAATATGATTAGAACTCACATTAATTCAATACTAATTAGTTTTTTTGATATTTAGCCTTTAAAGTAACGGAATACCTTCGCAAATTTAATTTGAACTCTAAACAATTATCTGCTATCTTTTTTTGGATTACTTACCAATCAAAAGGTTAATTATGTGCGGCATTTGTGGAGAGTTTCGCTTCGACCAAACATCACCATCCATTAAAACATTACAAAAAATGAATGCCCGACAGACATCACGCGGGCCTGATCACTCCGGGTTATTTATCCAAGATAATATAGGGCTTGGACATACTCGATTAAAAATTATGGATTTAAGTGCCGCATCGGCCCAACCTATGCATGACTACCAACTGGGCTTAACCTTAGTATTTAATGGTGCTATTTATAATTACCCAGAAATTCGTCAGCAACTTGAGCAATTGGGGTATCAGTTTTACTCCTCAGGTGATACAGAAGTCGTATTAAAAGCATTCCATGCATGGGGCCCTGAGTGTTTACAACGATTTAATGGTATGTTTGCTTTTGTTATTTGGCTTCGAGATCAAAATAAATTATTTATGGCCCGTGATCGCTTGGGGATTAAACCACTTTATTACTCACTCCAACCCAATGCTTGCTTATTTGCCTCGACATTACCCGCGTTATTAACAGCCCCCACTATCAGCAAACAGTTAAATCCAAAAGCGTTACATTTTTATATGCACTTCCATTCTGTAGTACCAGCACCTGATACTATATTTAGCAATATTCATAAACTGGAGCCTGGTCATTATCAGTGGCTTGATGGTGATGGCCAGCTAACTAAGCATCAATATTGGCAATTAACTTATGATTCTATTTCAAAGCCCATTAATGCTGATACCTTGGCAGAGTGGCAAAGCCAATTAACAGAGCAACTATTAACAGCCGTAAAGCGCAGAAATGTCGCTGCAGTTGATGTTGGCGTACTATTATCCGGTGGTGTTGACTCTAGCTTACTAGTCGGACTACTGACTGAAGTAAAATCAACACCGATTCAAACATTTTCTATTGGCTTTGATACCGTTGAAGATGAAGCAGGCGACGAATTTACATACTCTGACCTAATTGCCGAACAATTTGCAACTGACCACCATAAGTTATTTGTCTCTCCTACCCAGCTCATGGACAACTTACCCAGTGCTATCGCATCAATGTCCGAACCGATGATGAGCCATGACTGTATTGCCTTTTATTTATTAGCCGCCGAAGTCAGTAAACACTGTAAGGCCGTTCAAAGTGGTCAAGGAGCTGACGAGGTGTTTGGTGGATATCACTGGTACCCACCTTTATTAACATCAAATACGCCTGTCCAAACGTATAAGCAACATTTTTTTGATCGCAATTACTCTGAATATCAACAAATTTTTCAAACTGACTGGGTAACTCAAGACTATGCCAGTGAGTTTGTTGCTGGGCATTTTTCACAACCAGGAGCTAATGACCCAATTACTAAGGCATTACGTCTTGATACAACCGTAATGCTGATTGAAGACCCAGTAAAACGCGTAGACAACATGACAATGGCCCATGGCTTAGAGGCAAGAGTACCTTTTCTAGATCATGAGCTGGTTGAGTTTAGTGCAACCTTGCCCACCGCCGTTAAAGTAAAGGCCAACGATGGTAAGTGGATACTGAAATCCGTCGCCAGACAGTTTGTCACTGATAAAGTCATTGATCGCCCTAAGGGCTATTTTCCCGTTCCTGCTCTAAAGTATTTACAAGGGCCAACCTTAAAGTGGGTTGCTGCTGCATTGACTAGCCACACAGCAAAGCAGCGAAAACTCTATAACCAAGCGTATATTGATACTTTGTTAAGCAACCCTAAAAACCATTTATCACCATTAAATGGTTCTAAGCTGTGGCAAATGGGCCTGCTTGAACTCTGGCTTCAAACCCAAGGAATTTAGTCATGCAACTAGATCAGCCAGCCTCTAATGAGCGACTTTTAAGAAAACAGTTACCTTCATTTAATAATCTGAAAGCCGTCGCTAACCATCATGAAGATAAGCAACTGCCAGAAAATATTATCATCCCTTGTGGCTGGGGACGTTTAATCATCGGCAATACATTTCCAGACCCCCAACAACTGGCAAGCACCTTAGCCGAAGAATCAGAAGGCCAACGGGACATTGCCCTTTATGTATCAAACCCCCATGTCGTATTGAGCTACTCTCCCCAGCATCTATTTCTAGACCCTTCAGATACTTTGCGCATTTGGATGGATAATTACCGGGCCGCTAAAAAGCCTTTTTCTCATTTACAAATTCGCCGAGCCTGCTCTATTGACGATGCAACCGCTATCAATGCACTCTATCAACAACGTAAAATGGTCTCGGTTGATCCTCAACAAGTTGAGTTTTATAAAAATTCTCGAAAAGTTATTTTTTTTGTAGCAGAACATGTTGCCAGCAAAGAAATTATTGGCACTGTTATTGCCGTTAATCACCGAGAGTCTTATGGCGACCCAACCCATGGCAGCAGTTTATGGTCATTGGCTGTATCCCCAAATACCCAGGTCGCGGGTGTTGGTGAGGCACTCGTTCGGCATATTATTGAATATTGTGCAGCTCGGGGTTGTCATTACCTGGACTTATCTGTCTTACATAGTAATAACATGGCCAAAGAGCTATATAAAAAAATTGGTTTCAAACCAATTAATACCTTTGCTATCAAAAACAAAAATGCCATTAATGAAAAATTATTTTTAGGGGATAACCAACCCGAAAAATTAAACCCTTATGCCCAAATTATTGCTGATGAGGCTATGCGGAGAGGGATTGATGTCATAGTGCAGGACTATGCCGAAAATTTATTTACGTTATCTTTAGGGGGGCGAAAAATCCGCTGTCACGAATCGCTATCGGATGTAACACCGGCTGTATCCATGCACCTGTGTCAACAAAAAGCGCTCACGCATAAAATCTTGCAAAGCGCTGGTTTAAATACCCCAGAACATTGTATTTATCAATCAGAATTACAAGCCAATGCCTTTTTAGCCAAGCATCAAGCCATCGTGGTCAAACCAGCCAATAGCGAGCAAGGCAGAGGTATTACTGTCAACATACAAAATCATACGACACTAATGAGCGCTATCGAACGCGCACAGCACGAGTCTGCAGATATTTTATTAGAAAAGTTTTATCAAGGCCTGGATTTACGTATCGTGGTTATTGGTTATCAAGTAGTGGCTGCCGCTATTCGAAAACCCGCTGAGATTATTGGCGATGGCGTCCACTCCATCAAATGCTTAGTTACCTACCAAAGCCGTCGGCGCCAGGCTGCAACAGGCGGTGAAAGCCGTATACCCATTGATAGCGAAACTGAGCGATGTATTACTGAACAAGGTTACTCATGGAGCACTATACTGCCAAAAGGTAAACAGTTATTTGTTTGCAAAACGGCAAATTTACATACGGGTGGCACTTTGCAGGATGTGACGACTAATTTATCAGACACATTACGAACTGTTGCTGAGCAAGCTGCTCAAGCCTTAGCTATCCCGGTCGTAGGCTTAGACTTTATTGTACCAAGCCCCAATGCTACTGAGTACATTATCATTGAAGCAAATGAACGCCCTGGTTTGGAAAATCACGCCCCCCAACCGACGGCTGAAAAATTTATTGATTTATTATTTCCATTAAGTAACAAACAAATAATATGAAAAATATTCCTTTTACGATTGATCAAGATTATTTACTTAACCAACTACAGTCTTTATTGACCATTCCCTGTCCAACAGGTTTTACAGATCAAGCTGTGTGTTATGTATGCCATGAGCTTGATAAGCTGAAAATAGATTATTCTCTCACTAGACGAGGAACAATCATCGGTAACCTGGTGGGCAAACAGCAATCGCCCGATCGCGCGGTTGTTACCCACCTGGATACCATTGGCGCAATGGTCAGAGAGATTAAGGCCAATGGGCGCTTGGCCATCACCCCCGTCGGCCATTGGTCAAGCCGCTTTGCTGAGGGAGGCCGAGTCAGTGTCTTTACCGATGTAGGTGAGCTGCGGGGAACTGTGCTACCTATTTTTGCTGCTGGCCATGTATTTAATCAAGAAATTGATACCCAACCTGTTACTTGGGACCATGTTGAAGTACGAGTCGACTTGGAAATCCATTCTCAGGCAGATGCTCTTAATCATGGTATAGGCGTCGGTGACTTTGTTGCTTTTGACCCCAATTCTGAGGTGATGGAAAATGGTTATTTAGTATCTCGCCACCTCGACAACAAAGCAGGCACAGCCAGTTTATTAGCAGCGATTAAAGCAGTTAAAGACTACAACATTCCAGTAACAATTGATTGCCACCCTATTTTCACCTTATCTGAAGAAACCGGAATGGGATTAGGGCACGCCCTGGATTGCCATGTAACAGAATGTGTGGGTATTGACATTGGCCCTATTGCTGAAGGGCAAAATGCCATCGAGCGGGGTGTTACGATTGCCATGAAGGATTCCAGTGGCCCTTACGATTATTACTTAACCCATCACTTAATCGACTTGTGTTGTACCAATAATATTCCCCATAGCCGGGACGTTTTTCGTTATTATTACAGTGATGCTGTGTCTGCAATCAATGCCGGACATGATGTACGTCATGGCTTAATTACCTTTGGCACTGATGCTACTCATGGTTATGAAAGAACCCATCTTGAAGCGTTAATTCATTGTGCAAGGTTGATCGTCCATTATATACAGAGCCCACCTGCCATTAAAACAGACGCAAAGGCCAAACCTACAACAGAGGAATTTACCGATCAGGCTGCTAGCTATCCCACCAATAATGCTCCCCCATTTAATTGAGGGTGTTGCAAAAGGGTACAGAAAGTAAATTTAGTGCCCGATATGAAATAACAGGATATTCTTCCGCCGCTTTTGGAGTGCCGTCCCTGGCCCATCAAGCGCTAAAAAGGCATCCATGCCTTAGCTACAGAACACCCTGTCACCCCATATCCGCTAGCTTTTTGCAACAACCTGAATTCCAGTGATTAGCTTCATGCAGCACTAGTCACTTTCTATGTGGTTTATTCAGCCCGATTATTTAGATAAACAGGTTATTCAGGTAAGTCTTTTTTGCTCGCAGACGTGATAGCTCCCACCTCTAACAAAGGCGCTGCATCCAAATCCTGAGCATCCATCATACTGGCAATACGCTGCATTGATGAAAGCAATAAAGACTGTTCCCATTCTTTGAGCCCACAAAACTTTTTAATAAAGTGGTCTTGTAAAGGCTGGGGGGCCGATTGTAATGCCGCTTGCCCCAGCTCAGTCAAGTAAAGCCCAACCCGTCGTTTATCTTGTTGACTACGCTGCCTAACTAGCAAGCTACGCGCTTCCAACCGATCCGTAATATTGGTGATGGTTGCAGGACTTAAATTAATATTTTTAGCAACTGCACTAATGGTAATGCCTTCCTGGCGCCCTACTTCCTGTAAAATCAACAACTGGGGGCCAGTCAAACCTAAGTTTTTGTTTAACTGTTTAGAGTGCAAGTCAATTGCCCGGATAACTTTCCGCAAGGCAACCAACAGTTCTTCATATTTTTCCATGCTCAAATATACCACAATAAATTCTACCAGCTAATGCTGATACTAGCCCCATTGTACAACACATTTTCTTTAGTAAAGAACTACTAAGCTCAAGTATTTATTTAAGGGCTCCTCTAATAATTGTTTATGGTCTCTGCGCAAGCTGACGGGTCTTGAACAAGACGGCTTCCGAAGTGTAAGACTGGTTGCCTTTCCAAGCAAACCAAGAACTCGTCAGGCAGCGCCTTTCAGGGGTTTCTGGTAAAAAAAACCACATTCGGTGTTGTTGCTTGTCGACAGGCGCTTTATCCAATCCAAACAGAGCCGTTTGGCCCACTATCCTCACAAGTAGAACGAAGTCAAAACATTACACATCTAAACAATAGAACTCAAACAAATAAGCATTACAACAACTACAATTCACCAACTTAATCACAATCAAAACCATGACATATAACCAAAAATCGTTAAAGATAACGGATTTTAAAGGAAGTTATAGTCGAGCCCATCCAGTTTGTGTTGTAATATTAGCTGGATAGTTTCAGGGTGAACAACCATATTTTAGTTTGAATACTAACAATACTAAGTTAGTATGCAACAACAATAAAACATCCAGTCTGAATATTTCATCAGACATAAAAGATTCCAGGCACCCTGGTTAAGATCCATTTATCTCAAATGAAAAAAAATAAATTAGGTTTACATTAATGAAAAAATTACTGTTTTTTTTATGTTTAACAATGACGCTGGCGAGCACTACACATGCAAAAGAATGTGAAATTGATAGAAAGATTCGTTTCGCAGGCATGAACTGGCTGTCCAACCAAATTACGGTAGAAATTGAACGCTTTATTTTAGAAAAGGGTTACGGTTGTACAACCACTGTTGAAACTGGTGACACCTTACCCATGCTGGCAGCCATCACTCGGGGTGATGTAGATATTATGGCAGAAGTTTGGATCAACAGCGTCTCAAAAGCCTGGAATAAAGGCGTTAAAGAAGGCCAAGTAAAAAGCCTCGGCGATGTTTATACTGGCGGTATTGAAGGTTGGTTTATTCCCAAATACTTGGCGAAAAAATACCCTAATTTAAAATCTGTCAGTGATTTACCCAAATACAAACATTTATTTAAAGATCGCGAAGCACCCGGTAAAGGCCGTTTTTATTCTTGCCCCATTGGCTGGGCCTGCGAAGTGATTAACCAAAACTTGATAAAAGCTTTTCAACTAGAAGACCAATATAATGTTTTTTCTCCAGGAACAGGGGCTGCACTAAAAGCATCAATTACCTCACACTACAAGCGTCGTAAGCCTATTTTATTTTACTACTGGGCACCAACTGCTGTTTTAGGCAAATATGACATGGTAAAACTCACAATGCCCCCCTACGATAAAACCGGCCACCTTTGCAATACTAACCCTGAATGTACTAAACCTTATCCTGGTAATTATCCTGTTGCAGCAATTAAAACCGGCGTTCATACCGACTTCGCTGAAGCGGCACCACAGTTGGTGGACTTTATTAGTAAAGTAAAAATCCCCACCCAGGAAGTCAACAAATTATTAGCCTGGGCCGATGAAGAAGGCGCTGAGTCAACTGAAGTGGCCCATTATTTCTTAAAAAATTATGAGCCTTTATGGACCCAATGGGTACCAGGTGACGTCGCCAAGCAAGTTAAAGCTGCACTGTGAGGTAACCCGATGTTTCCTGAGTTGATTCCTGCTCGCAAACTGCGCAAAACCATTGATAATGCCGTTGAAAATCTGGTGGCAGAGTACGGGGATATCCTTGAACAAGCCACCCAACCCTTTATTGATCTACTGGTATGGCTTGAGCAAGGGTTACGGCAATCGCCTTGGTGGTTAGTACTGCTAGTAGTTGCAGGATTAACCTGGCTAGGCAGTCGCCGCTGGCAACTAACATTTGCAATGCCTGCCTTACTGGCTTTTATCGGTGCCATTGGCCTTTGGGACCAGGGAATGCAAACTCTGGCCTTAATGATTGTAGCCACTGGGCTATCAATTCTGATTGGTATTCCTACTGGTATCTTAATGTCACGATCAACCTGGCTGCGGAAAATCATCTTACCTATTCTGGATATTATGCAAACTATGCCCAGCTTTGTTTACTTGATTCCCGTGGTAATGTTATTTGGCTTAGGAAAAATCCCTGCCATTATTGCCACGGTTATTTATGCTGTGCCACCGTTAATCCGGTTGACTGATCTTGGTATCCGCCTGGTTGATAAAGAAGTTCTGGAAGCTTCCCAGGCTTTTGGAGCCAACACCAGACAACAGTTACTAGGCATTCAATTACCCCTGGCGTTACCCAATATTATGGCTGGCATTAACCAAACCACGATGATGGCATTAGCCATGGTGGTCATTGCTTCCATGATTGGCGCCAAAGGGTTAGGCCAGGAAGTATTAATGGGGATCAACCGCCTGGAAGTAGGCCGAGGTTTATTAGCTGGTTTAGCCATCGTCGCCTTAGCCATTTTATTTGATCGTATTACCCAGTCCTTTGGCCAGCGCCGACAGCAACAGGAGCAGTCTGCATGAAAATTGAAGTTCGCAATATTTATAAGCTGTTTGGTCCCCGCCCGAACAAATGGCTAAAGGAAACAAAGGCCGGTTTAAGCAAGCCGGCACTATTGGAAAAAAGCGGCCACACCATTGGACTACGCAATATTAATTTGAATATTGAAGCAGGCCAGATATACGTCATTATGGGTCTATCGGGCTCTGGAAAATCCACGTTGATTCGTCACTTTAATCGGCTGATTGAGCCCACTGATGGACAAATTATTGTTGATGGTATCGACGTTATGGCGATGTCTAAACGCGAATTAGAAGACTTCCGTCGCCATAAAGTGAGTATGGTTTTCCAGCGATTTGGTTTATTACCCCATAAAACCATTATCGATAATGTTGCATACGGACTCGCTATTCAAGGCGTTAGCAAACAAGCTCGCGAAGAAAAAGCCCTTTATTGGCTTGACCAAGTAGGCTTAACTGGATTTGAAAATCAATATCCCAATCAATTATCCGGTGGTATGCAACAGCGGGTTGGTCTGGCCCGTGCATTAGCGACAGATCCGGATATTTTATTAATGGACGAAGCTTTTAGCGCTCTTGACCCATTAATTCGCCGAGAAATGCAAGATCAGTTAATGGCGTTACAGGAGAAGCTCAATAAAACCATTATTTTTATTACCCATGATTTGGACGAAGCCCTGCGTTTGGGCAATCGAATTGCCATTTTACGGGATGGAGAGTTGATTCAGGAAGGCACCCCAGAAGATATTTTACTCAACCCAGAAAATGATTATGTGCAGGCCTTTCTCCAAGACGTCAACAGAGGCAAAGTGCTTACCGCAGGCCACGCTACCAAGCAACCAGGCATTACCTTAACTACCCGCACCACCCCACAAAAAGCCCTAGAAAAATTAAAGCAACAAGGGCTTGATTATGCCTGCGTACTGGAGGGAAAAACCTTAAAAGGCATTGTTACCCATTTGGATATCACCAAAGCCAGTCAGGCACAAGCGAAAGAAATTGGTCGTTATGTGCAAGAGGCCATTACTATCCCCGATGATGCCGAATTACAAGAAGTGTTACCTCAGTTGCTCACCTCAAAGCTACCGGTTGCAGTCACCAATAAGCAGGGGGAATTTAAGGGCTGGCTGTCTAAAACCAAAGTGATCGATTTAGTGGCTTAACAAGCCATTAAATCCTTGTAGGACACTTTAAAAAAACCAATTGCTATGGAAAAAAGTGAAGGTAAATTTCAGGCAAAAAAAAGCTCTGGCAGATTAGGAGGGATGCCAGAGCGTGAAAGTTTACCAATTAGGAGTCAAGCGAGTAACTTAACTGCGGTCTAGTTTAGCAGCTGACCAGAATAGCAACATTCGTAGATATACCGGCGTCAATACGGGAATTACTTACTAACTGGCTAAGTGCTAATATCCCCAATAACTTAATGAATATTTCTACAGTTTGATAAAATATTCCGGCTAATAAACAACCGCAAGCTTACCCACCATTTTTCCACTTTCACTTTTTTGATGTGCTATTTTTAAAGTCTCAGCATTCAATCCAGTAAGCGTTTCAGTTAAGGTTGATCGAATTATGCCTTGATCGACCAACGATTTAATTTGCTCCAATATATAGTGTTGTTGAATCATATCATCTGTTTTGTACAGAGAGCGGGTAAACATAACTTCCCAGTGAAATGCCACCGATTTAAACTGTAATTGGCTAAGGTCTACAGGCTGGCCACTTTCAACAATACCCACTATTGCTCCTTGTGGCTTGATTAACTCAACCATTGCATCCCAGTGCCCGTAAGTATCAGCGGTATTGAAGATATAATCGACATATTCAATACCCAACGCCCTAACACTTTCCACTAAGCTATGATGATTCGCTACCTGATCAGCCCCCAATTCAGTCACCCATTGACTTGTTTCTGGACGTGATGCTGTAGCAATCACATTAAACTTGCCAACCTGTTTAGCTAGCTGAATCGCTATAGAACCCACGCCCCCTGCTCCACCAATAATAAGTAACGTTTTTCCAGCACCCTCCCCTGGTTTCATTACCAGCCGATCAAATAGGGCTTCCCAAGCAGTCAATGCGGTTAAAGGTAATACCGCCGCCTCGGCGGCAGATAACTGATTGGGTTTATGGCCGACTATTCTCTCATCCACTAACTGATATTCAGCATTACTACCTGAACGAGAAATATCTCCAGCATAAAACACGGTATCCCCTTCTTTAAATAAGGTCACTTGATCACCCACTGAGACAACTGTTCCCACGGCATCAAAGCCTAAAATCCGTGGCTTATCGAGCTGATCCTGGCTAGCAGCTTTTTTTCGCACTTTAGTATCAACAGGATTAATAGACACCGCTTCTACCTTAACAAGTAAATCCCTTGCTTCAGGCTTTGGCTGCTCAGTCGTAAACGCAAATAAACTTTGTTCATCTGTAATGGGTAATGATTGAGTAAAACCTATCGCTTTCATTCACTTATCCTCATCTGTATTGCTTTGCTTGGGTCATTTCCATGACGAAAAATGCGCTACTGCACCTGCGGTTGCTTCTAGGTAACGTTGAATATGACCAAAGCAGTGAGTGCTCATCTTTTGCCGTCATTAAAGAATGCAATCATTGTAGGCTAGCGCAATTGTTCTTATAAGATAGATTTTTTGTATACTTTGTTCATATATACGAACAATAGTGAGCAGTTTATGTTAGGTTTTGATGAAATGGCTATCTTTGCCTCAGTGGTAGAAATGGGTAGTTTTACTGCCGCAGGTCAGAAGCTCAATATACCCAAGTCAACAGTCAGCCAAAAAGTAGCACAGTTAGAAGCAGCAGTAGGGGTCAGGCTACTTAATCGGTCTACCCGTAAAATACACTTAACTGGCGCTGGAGAGATATTTTTTAACTATTGTCAACAAATGGTACAACAAGCCAACCAAGGGCGACGCGCGATTACCAGCCTGCAAGAGCATCCTACAGGCAACTTACGCATTACTTGTCCTGAAGTATCGTCACATTCCCTAATGCCTCTATTATTTAATACTTTCCGTCAACGCTACTCACAAATTACGCTTGAGCTTTTTATCACTGATGAATATGTTGACTTAATAGATCAAGGGTTCGATTTTGCTTTTCGAGCAGGAAAGCTGGATGACTCTAATTTAATTAGCCGTCATTTAGGTAACATCAGTCGTGTATTAGTTGCCGCTCCAGATTACCTAAATCAATATGGTCGTCCCAAGTCCCCTGAGTTGTTGATTAATCATCGCTGCTTAAAACATCAGTCATTACCAATATGGCAGTTACAGAAAGGCAATAATAAAAGAATTCACAAACCGACATCAGAATGGATGAGCAACAGCATCTCATTTCTATTTAACTCTGCAATATTAGGCGATGGTATTGCCTTATTACCCTCTTATATTTGCATTGATAAAATTAATAACAACCAACTGGAAGTGGTGTTACCTGACTGGGAAATCCCTGACAACCATTATTATTTGCTTTACCCTAGTCGTACTCATTTGCCAAAAGCACAACGCACTTTTATTGATTTTATTTTGGAATATAATCTAGAAAAATACATCAATATTAAATTCCAGCCTATTTGATACTCGCTAACGCACCAGAAAACCATTCATATTATTAGATAGCTATTAGCTTTTCGACAAGCCACCAGCATGCCTTCAAAGCTTTATAAGTAATATTTAACTAAAGTCTTAATTTCTACTATGGCTTAAGGTTTGTAAGTACCTGGCAAACTTCTATCACTCAATTTATGCAAACTAAATCACACTAACTTCTCTATCAGTGCGTTGACAAACAGTCACTGATAATTGGTTCACGTTACAAAAAGATCACTATCCGTACAATCCCGATCACTTTATCAACATAAAAAAAACAACATAAACCGGCGCTATCTAAGCCCTATTCAAAGCAACACGACCGTTAAGAGAAATAAGTTAGCTTGCTGAGAACCACTCAGCAGCTTGAAGTTTTTATTGTTTGACGAGGACCTAAACGGTTATGAAGAAGTCTTCCTTAATTTCAGCCATTAATTTATATACAGTATTTGCACTAAATTTAGTTGCAATGGAGGTAGCTGCTGCTGGTAACGCGAAGTATCAACAGCTTAACGTTGGTCACTCTGGTCAGTGCTTAACAGTAAAGCAACTACCTGTAAGAAATGGCAGTGCTGTTACGCTAGCCGAGTGTGAAAACTTAACATCACAGTTATGGCACCAAGACCTTCGTGGCCGAATTCGCCCTCAAGTAGCAACAAACTTTTGTTTAGAAGCTGGTCGCTACCCTCAAAATGGTAGTGAAACCTTTGTATGGCAGTGCCACCAAGGCACCCACCAAAAATGGTCAGCTGTAAGCGGGGTTTACCAAAATAAGGCAAATCCTCGTATGGTCCTTGATGCATCAGGCTCAGAGCCAGGTAAAGTCATCACCTATACTTACCACGGCGGTTCTAATCAACGCTGGCAGTCAATAGTTTCTACAACTGAGCCAACCGGTTCTACGGGTGGCAACCAAACAATTGAGCAGTCCAGCCAAGTCTCTATCTATAAGCACTGCGGATTTAATGGCTATCAAGTTAACCTAGCGCCAGGCCGTTATACGCTTAGCCAGTTGCGTAGGTTAGGTATGCGAAATGATGATATTTCGTCAATTAAAGTACCTAAAGGCATGTCAGCAGAATTATATGAACATGATAACTTTAAAGGCCGTCGTTGGAATTTTACTGGTAAAAACCGTTGTTTCGTTGCTAATGGCCTGAATGATATTGTTTCATCCCTCATTATTACAACAGATCAAACGAATAAGCCTACCGTACCAACCGTTGATACCACCGCGCTAAAAAATAAAGTTAAACAAGCTAAAAAAGTGATTAAGCAAGCTAACACTGGTGTTGCAAATGGTCAGTTTTATCCAAATGATGTAGCCACTTTAACAAGTATATTAAATTCAGCAGAAAGCCTGTTAAATAAAACCAAGCTTACTCAAACTACAGTAGATGAAGCTGTAAGCAGTTTAAATGAAGCATCAAAACTTTTATCAACACAACAAATTTCTCACCTAGCTGACCTAGCCACACTTTATAAAAATATTGATAAAATTGAGTATGCCGGTTCTGGGATCAGCCAGTTAAGTGCTTATAATTTTAATGGTTTTTTAGTCCATGCAAAAAGTCCTGATCAAGGAAAAGGAACCATTGCTGCTGGCCGTTATGGTGAAGGCCGAATGATGGTGTTTGGCCGTGAATTGCATAGTTATCTGAGCAGTTTAAAAAATTCGTCAACGAATGCTGATATGACACAATTCGTACGGAACTCACTACATTGGTTAACGGAGCGCAATCAAAATAATTATGCTAAGGTTGTTGCTTCCAGCAATGAGAAATTAAATGTACTAGTTCAATGGTGGTATGGTGATTTTGATGAAAATTTTCAAATAAACTCTCATCGAATTAATAATATTATCAGTAACAAAGTGCTATTTAATCCAGCTGTATATCCAGTTGCTATTGTTAACCCAAGAATTGAAGACCCGAAGGAAGCAGAAATTCTTGCAAACTATGTTAAGCAAGGTGGTAGCCTAATGATGGGGCACCAAGTATGGAACTGGGATATCAACTTTAAAGCCGCTGAAGGTCAAGACTTAATTGCAAAAGCCGGAATTATATGGAAAGGCACTTGGCATTGGACAGACTCCATCAGCAGTAAGCCAGATTTTCAACAACTGCTTGAAGCAAACTTAAGCAACCGCTTTAAATGGTTTAAAGCCATTGAAGAAGGAAAAGAACCCCTGCCCTATAGCAAGCAACAATCAAAAGAAGCAGAAACTTTTGATAAAACCGTTATCAGCGCAGCTAGCGCACTAGCTAACTTGCCAAACAGCGCAATGAATAACCTTGGTCTATCGGAAGACAGCCAAACTAAAGCGATTAAATATAAGCTCTATAACATAAACAGTAAGCCATATACAAAAATAATGGCCTACCTTGATTCAGCTACAAAAAGCTTAAAACCAAATCAAAAACCTGCTAATGGTTATGAGCAACTAGGAACTGTTCAAGCTGATGCAGCTAAAGTGACTGAAACCATTAATTTTGACTTTAATCAGCAACACAGTAGCTGGGTAAAAACCAGTGTAACCAACCCTTATTGGTTAAGTACTGGGTTATATGCCAAAGCCGGCGATAATATTGTTATCACAGTGAATTCTCCATCTGATAGCCATATAAAAGCTGGTCAACCAAGCCAGATCGAAGTTCGCGTCAATGGCCATACGGATAATATTGCTACGACTAAAAACAAAGATAGTTGGCCACGTCCGCCACAAGTCAGTTTCACTCAAAAATTGAACGTTGGTAAAAATGTTATCAATAATCCTTATGGTGGACTGATTTACTTCACAACTGAGTCTAAACACTATCGCAATGCTCAGGCACAGCTAATAGTCCAAGGTGCAGTTAAAGCCCCTTATTTTAAACTAGGGAAACATAGCAATAGCGACTGGAACAGTACAATTAAGCATTATCCAGCACCATGGGGTGAAATCCATAGTGGTAATATGATCGTGCTTTTACCTAAAGACCAGCTACAAGAGATTTCTGATGTAGAAACGTATGCGAAAACTTGGCAGCAAATTACCAATAACACCTATAAATTAATGGGCTTAACAACAGACGGTGCTATTCCACACCGTACTCCAAGCTTACCTAACCGTTATCATGTTGATTTAACTATTAGTGCTGGCTGGATGCATTCGGGTTATCCCATCATGGCTTACCTGCCCGCTAAATTACAGAAGTTAGATAACGTAAAAAGCTGGGGACCTTATCATGAAGTTGGTCATAACTATCAACAGCGTGACTGGATGCTACCAGGTACAGTTGAAGTTACTAATAATTTATTTTCTCTCTATCAACAAGAGCAATTTGGTCAAGCTAACCGAATTGCACAGACGTATAAAAAAGTAGCGGGTCTGTTAGAGGAAGGCCAAGGTTGGGATGATATTACCGGACCGTTTGAGCGTTTAGTATTTTACCATCAATTGACACTTGCTTATGGATGGGATTTTTACACTCAGCTATATACCAAAACCCGTGAATATTATCATCAGCGTGGTTATGCTAAAGCAAAAAACCAGTCTGCAGCTGATTACTTGCTAATAACAGGCTCAGCCATAGCGAAAGAAGACTTACGTGGTTTCTTTGAAAAGTGGAAAATTGAAGTCTCTGAAAATGCTAAACAACAAGTAGCACACATGGAACTACCCAAGCCGAAAAAGCCTTTATGGCAATACGGCATTTAATTAAAAATGCCCCTCATATAAAGTCAAAGCCCTGTATTTACAGGGCTTTTTTTATTCTAGCGACGAGTATAAATCAAAATAAATTCGTGAAGTACATACTGAAAAGCCTGCTAATTAGCAGGCAATAATAAATGCAGTAGATTAGAAAGTACGCTAGACATACATACCAGAGCCTGTTGATCCATATTTGAAAGGTTGCCATTCAAGCGAATGGCAACAGGCTCTGTTAAGCGTAAAGCTTATTGCGTAATTACTTATTTTTTCTTCTTTTTGAGTAAGCCAGCGCCCGCTAAGCCTAAACCCATTAGTAAAATTGAAGCAGGTGCAGGAACAGGTACAGGAGGCTTAGGTGTTGGAACATAAGTTACTTTAGAGTGAAGGTCTACGCCAGGTAAACTTCTTGTCCAGTTATGAATGGTATTATTATTACCAAATAAATAAAGCGCATTTTGACCAGCTCTACCATATTGATGCCTTCCAACAGTATGGCTATAGCCATTATTGTAAGTAATCCTACCAGTTGAAGCGATCAACCAATCAACATTGTTGGTATGCTTAAAAACCCTAACGTTGTGGTATTGAATCGTATAACCTAAGTTGTTATGACGCCCACTAATAGTTGCAGTATTACCACCATCCCACTTAAAGGTTTGAGCACCTTGACGGTTAGCATTAATGTTATAATCCCCACTTAAAATAGCAGCTAAACCGCTTTGTGATGCAAGTAAAGCTGTTACAGCAGCAGCGATTGTTAATGCTTTTTTACTTTTTTGAAAAATTGTTTTGCTCATTATATGACCTTCCATATATAGGTTTTATTGCACTTCCTAATCATGGATGCCTTTAGAGCAAGACCAATGCCAACAATTATAACCCGTTATTTTATATAGGCTTTTTTATAAAACAAGCATAAAAGAGTACTTTTATACCCATTAACCAATACGACTTTTAAATAGCTGTAAAATTTAGAGTAACCCAACATTTTTTAAACATTGATTAAACTTATATACTGATAACTAAGTGTTCAAATCACATTCAATAGAGTGGAGTTTTGTACAAGCCATCACATAAAAGCTGTAAATTTTTTGAATATATTACTTGTGATATAAAATAAAGGTAGCCCTGATAATGATTAACCCCATATTTTCAGTGTTACCTCTATCACAAAAAGAGTAAACGTGACTTAGTTTACTCTTTTTATGTTATTTATTTGGCTATTTAATATATTTGTTGAATCCGCCGTTGATAGTTAAGTAGGGGTATAGGTCTTCATCATACCCTTCATTTTGTTCATCAAGGGTTTCTATTTTGATGGGGTTAACACCAGTCCAACGCTTCAACATCTGATCAGCATGTTTGCGATCTTGTGAATTTAAGGTTGTAATATTAGCCCCATGATTACCGTTGGCTACCATAAATTTATAAGTGCTTCGGTAGGTTGAGTCAGGTAAGAAAAATGCTGCCGCTGTCCAAGGATCAATTTCACCATAAATCAACATAACATGGCGGCTGTTAAAAGCCACCCATTGAGCAACATCCCACATCGCATGCCAATCAAAAGGCTCTGGCCACTCAGACACATACACTCGATAATCATTAGGGTCATACAACAGTAAGTCTTTTAAATGACGGGTTAATAATTTAGGATAACCAAATTGGGAAATAGCCTGATAAAAATAGGGTTCAAATGTTTTAATGCCAACATCAGTCATAAATGACAGTGGTCCCCACTCTTTCATAAATTCAAATAATGCCTCATCAGTGGCCTGAGCATCTGGAATGTCATGACAATTGTCAAAGGAACCATATTGGTAAAACTGAAAATATAATTCTGCCACAGTGTAATCTAATACCTGATCTAAACCACCAGGTACACTGAACTGCCAGTTCTGCTCTTTGGCATAATCACTGATTAATGCTTTCATCGATTCACGGCGTTCCAATAAATGCCGCTGATAGCGCTTTAGCGCCTGCCGACAACTGCGCTCCCCCACTCGATTTTGAAAGGTCACATAACGATGATCCAGCCGACCAAAGCTGAGCGGTGCAACGTTTGCTACTGTGCCATCTACATCATTAGGGTAAAAACGACGATGATACAACGCTGTCATGCCCCCTTTACTGCTGCCTCGAGATACCCACTTCCCCTGATAGAAAGGGCGAATGGCTGCCACAATACGATGGTGGTCAGCTGCAGCCTGTCTGATCGTTAAATGTTGCCAATCCAACGGCTCTGGCCTCGACTCAGCAAAATAACGGTGTTCCACTTTTAATTGGTTGGCACCTAAAATCCGTGTCAGATTATAACGGTAGGTACTCACTGATGAATAATAGCCATTTGTCGCTAATACAGTGGGCGCAGCTGAAGAGCGATGGAGCAATATCATTCGCTGTTTAAAACTTCCCTCCCAGGGCCGCAAATGATTAATGGGCTGTTCATAGTTAAGCAAAAAATAACGATACCCCTCAGGCGGGTCTGTTAGTTCTTCCGCTTCCATTCCTTGCAGTGATTGTAAATAAGCCAGTATATCCTGGCTGTCTGCTTGAGAGGTGCTAATAAAAAGCAAGCTGGAAAATAACACAGCTAATAATGTACTTATGCTGATGTCCATCCTTGACATTATTATTCCTTATTTAAAAAGTTAATTATTATTTTTATCCATAACAACAGGACATATTATTTTAAAGCATAAGCATACCTCATCTTACTCTTTAGGGCACCTCTAATAATTGTTTGCTGTTTATTAGTACTTACAAAGTATTTTCGTCCAATAATAATTAGTTATTTTATCACTGCTATTCGGTAATATAAAAACCCTTACCTACAAATTTTAGAAACTTGTTCTACAATCTATTATCTAACAGGGTAATAAGTCATCAAGGTAGCAAATGACTTAAGGGGGAAGTTCAACACCAACAAATGTTGGTTTGACAATACCCTGGTTAGCAATTCAGCAAGATGCAGAGTAGTAGCGATGTGGATTAAAATTGCTTCTTTAATGCTGACTCCCCTTACCTTGCTGGTGGCAATCACCGCATCAGCGAATGGCGCGTATTACGGTCAACGTTTTTGTCAATATGACCATGTAAAATGTGTGCTTACTAAAAAAGGGGATAGTTGGTACAGCTTATTTCCTGAAACGGAAAAACGAGATATTATTCGCCGCCTTAATCGGATGAATACGCCATTGCGACCAGGCGTCACTATTGCGATTCCCCATGATATTGACTCAATGCAATTAATGGATGTTTCTCCTTTCCAATACCGTATAGAAGCACCCCAACAAAAACTATTATTGGTTAATTTAGATCGGCTCGCCTGGGGGGCTTATAGCCCTGATGGCAATTTAATTCGCTGGGGGCCTCTCTCTGGTGGTAAATCCTGGTGTCCAGATGTAAAACGTCCCTGCCGTACGGCTGCCGGTAATTTTTCTATCATTCGAAAAAAAGGCGCTGGCTGTGTTTCCTCTAAATACCCGCTACCTAGAGGAGGCGCCGCCATGCCCTATTGTATGTTTTTCTTCCGCGGCTTCGCCTTACACGGGTCTGATACCGTACCCGGCTACCATGCCAGTCATGGCTGCGTCCGGCTCTTCCACGAAGATGCTAAATGGCTTAACGAAGACTTCATCGAGTTACCAGGCAATGGGTTAAAAGGCACTAAAGTGATTGTGATGCGTACTTAGAAACCCTCGATAATGAACTTAAACTTTTTATTAATCATCATTATTTATCACCAAGCTGCGGCATGGCTCTCTCAATTATCGCAACGGCATTAATAGATGCTGGTAGCGTACCGTATTGGTAATGTGGCTCTGCCAGTCGGCCAGCAATAAATGCATCAGCAATGATGGATTCACCCTCATTAATTAAAATACTGGCCTGTAAGGCTAATGCCAGTTTTTCTACAAATTGGCGTGCTTGCCATTGAGCATCATCTACACTGATTTGAGGTAACTTAACGGCCATTTGTTTTAATTGCTGAATGACATTATCCAAGTATTTATCACTGCCTTTACTAACCATTATTTCCTGAAAAAAGACTTCAAGTGTCGTTGACTGCTTATGAATGGCTCTCAACACATCCAAACACTGAATATTACCAGAGCCTTCCCAGATAGCATTAATCGGTGCTTCTCGATACAAACGGGGTAATATATTATCTTCTACCACGGCGACTCCCCCGATGGTTTCCATTGACTCATAACTATGCTGAACAACGCGTTTACATACCCAATATTTACCCACCGCTGTGGCCAGTCGAACAAACGACTGGTGATGTTCTTGCCCCTGTTGATCAAGAGAAAAAGCCACCCGCATGCCTAAGGCAATTGCTGCTTCCGATTCAATGGCCAGATCAGCCAGAACATTTTGCATTAATGGCTGTTGCTGAAGGGAGCGACCAAATGCCTGTCGTCCGGCGGTATGGTGCAAGACTTGAGCAACGGCCTGTCTCATTAATGCCGCTGAGCCAATAATGCAGTCGAACCGGGTTAATGCCACCATTTCAATAATAGTCGGTACCCCCTGTCCTTCTTCACCTACCAACCAGGCCAAGGCACCACGGAATTCTACCTCTGAGGAAGCATTAGACACATTACCCATTTTATTTTTCAAACGTTGGATAAAAATTTGATTTTTACAACCATCGGGACGCCACCTTGGCATTAAAAAACAAGACAAACCACCTTTCGCTTGAGCTAATACTACAAAAGCGTCACACATTGGGGCTGAACAAAACCATTTATGACCCACCAGTTCATAAGCCAACCCAGAGTTTTGCTTTTTAATTGGGGTTGCAATTGTCGTATTTGCCCGCACATCAGAACCACCTTGTTTTTCTGTCATCGCCATCCCAATGGTTACTCCTGCTTTTTGAAAAAAAGGCTTATTATCAGGCTCATACTGCCTTGAAAATATTTTAGGTAACCAAACGTTAGCCAGCTCAGGCTGCTGCCGAATCGTTGGTACGGCGGCAAATGTCATAGTAAGAGGGCAACCTGTGCCAGGGTCTGCTTGGGCATGTAAATAACCCAAAGCCGCCCTGACCACATTTGCTCCTTCACTGGGCTGCTGCCAAGGCAATTGGTGATAACCGCTTTCGATGGCGGTCTCCATCAATTGGTGATAAGCCGGATGATAGTCCACTTGATCAATACGGTGTCCAAACCGGTCATGGCTGTTAAACTCAGGTTTATATTTATTAGCTAAAAAACCCGCTTGCAATAATTCATGTCCAACGGCTTTACCATAAGCCAGACAACGGCTATGCCCCCAACCACCAGCAAATACCTGCATCCAGTGTTGTAGCGTTAAATCACTGCTAAATGCATTGTAGTTTTCTAATGGGGTCGGCTGATTGAATACTTGGTGAGTTTCTGCCCATTGACTAGGACAGGCTTGATCCGTCATTTGAGACATCCGCAGGTTATCCTTTACCAAACAGGTCTTTTAATTCATATATTCCAACATAAATATCACGAATAGATTTCAATTTAAAACGAATATTGCTTTTTTTACTTTTCTTTAATTTGATTCGATCATGTAGGTTTCACACTATTTTAGTAATGGGCTTATTCAAAACGATTCTACATACAGCCAGATTTCTGCTTGGTAGTTCACACTTTTTCTGGCAATAATAATCGCGAGACATTCATGCCAAGCACAGATTAAATCAATTTATACTACTTGTATAACTCAGTGCCTGGAAAATGACTTTTAAAATAGGGCGCGGCTAATGGCAACTCAAACTAAACTTATTTTTGGCGGTGTTGGCGTAGTATTACTGGGTGCAGCCCTTACCGTTGCTTTTAACTACTGGCAACAGCCCACCACCGCCCCACACACCAATCAACCCAAGCCCACACCGTCTCACCAACAACCTTCACCTTCACTGCCTCAAACCGATGAAAAGCTTCCAGAACAACTAAACGAGCAGCAGTGGCTCGCCCAACTAAAATCAGATGACATACTAGATGACCAACTGTTACAAGAAACAGCGGCAGAATTTCAACTGGATGCCTCGCCTGCAGATTTATCATCAGCCTGGGTAGCCAACTTTACCGCTGATGCCGAATCAATATCCTTAGATGAACGAATTACCGAGAAGCAATCTGTACAAGTTGATAAAGAGCAACTGGATAACAAACAAGCTGGCGACAAGCTGTCATTTGACTTACCAGGAGGTTACCAGGTAGCGGCCACTATTAGTCAAGTGACCCACAGCCAAACAGGTGCTACGGTGCTTTCTGGTCATCTGGATGGCCATGGCGACCGCTACCCCGTGGTTGTAACATCAGGCACCAATAGCAGTTTTGCAACGATCACCACCCCCCAAGGCAGCTATTCACTCGAAGCCGTCGGTGGAAAAGGCATTGTTTATAAAAATATTCCTGTTGAACAGTTAAATGGACCTGGTAGTGTGGATAATATTAAACCTGGTGAATTAGCTGTCCGCCACTTGGAAGGATAATTAATTATTTCAGGTTTTTATCAGTCATTGCTTTTTTGATTAATTTAAAAAATATAGGAGGCTTAATCACCAATAACGGGTAATTGCAAAAATACTGCGTGGGTTTAACAACCTTCGTCTTTAACGGATGCGAACTGGATACAAGGAGGTTTGTTATGTAAAGACTGAAGATGAGACTCAATCATGCCAAATAAACTTTTTCTCTCTACTCTGGCAACATTGCAAGCAGGGCTACTCACTTTTGCAAGTCATGCGACAGCAAATCAAACGGAAATTGATGTATTAGTTTTATATACACCTGGTGCTGCCAGTTTATATGGTGGCAGTCCTAATGCTCGAATTGACCACCTAATGGCCGTGACCAACCAGGTTTATCAAGATAGCGGCTTAAATCTCAAACTACGGGCAGTTCATACCCACCAAGTTAATTATCCTGACACGGGTAATGCCGGTACAGCTTTAAGAGATCTGACCAACAAATCTGACCCCGCTTTTAATCAGGTTGATCAGTTACGGGAAAAGTATGGGGCCGATATGGTCATGCTTTATCGACCCTACCACTCAAGCCATGCCAGCTGTGGTGTTGCTTGGATTGGTGGCTATAACTCTAATGGTAACTTATCCAACAGTTACTATAAAAACTACATGTATAGCCATATCGCTATTTCTACCTGCGGGGAATACGTCACATCCCATGAGCTTGGCCATAATATGGGGCTGCTTCACTCCCGCAAACAAAACGGTAGTGGTGGAACCTACCCATTCGCCTTAGGCCATGGGGAGCAAGGTAAATTTGTAACTATTATGGCCTACCAATCGGCCTACAATGTCAATTACTGGACAGGTAAGGTTTATAAATTCTCCAGTCCAAAACTCCAATGCCAAGGTAGTCCTTGTGGTGTTGATCGGCATGATACTTATTGGGGAGCAGATGCCGCTTATACGCTAGGGGTAACTACACCACAAATTGCCAACTATTTCCCCACCAAAGTTGAAAATAATAATCCTCTACTAGAGGAGCTAAAAAAAGCCAAAGCGAAGTTAGATGAAGTCAATCAGCAAATTAAAGAAAATAAAACCAAATTAAGATCATTACGTCAGCAGCTTCGGCAAGCTCGCTATGCTTTATGGCAACGGTGGCGTGAATTCCGTCAAGCCTGGTGGAGTCGCCAGAATATCTGGGGAGCTTGGCGTACCCTCATCGATGCTTACAAACAGCGCTATACCATTCGTAAAGAATACTATGCGGCTGTACAAGAGTTAAGAAGCCTTTATAAAGAAAAACGGGTTGCCTGGCAGCATTACCAAAAAATTAAACAACAAATGAAGTAGTTGCTCGACGTCACTATTCGAAGTCACTATTCAAAGCCCCTTTTAGGGGCTTTTTATCTTCTATTTCCAAAAATACCGGTACGTGACTTTTGATTAAATTTCACTATGCTAGTGAAGCATCAAGCAAATAATCTATATGTATAGTCTATGTGGCAAGCCAAACTACGTATAATTTCTGGCCTTACGTTATTCGCCTTTGTGTTAACCCACTTACTCAATCATGCTGCCGGTATCATTAGTTTCCAAACTCAAAACCAGTGGCAACAGTGGTTACTTGGTCCATGGCAAACAGATATTGGAAAAGTTATTTTACTGTCAGCATTCGTCATTCATGCCCTCAATGCGGTTTACAGCATTTACCAACACAACAGTTTGAAGCTTGCTAAATGGCAACTGGCTCAACTGATCACTGGATTAGCCATACCATTCCTATTAATTGAGCATATCGCCGGTACATTTGTTGCCGAAGAATTGTTACGTGTTAATCATGAATATATGTCGGTGCTTGCTATTTTCTGGCATGTCGATACAACCAAAGCAGTGACTCAAGTCATCACGCTGTTAGTCGTTTGGACTCACGGCTGTTTAGGAGTTCACTACTGGCTAAGAGTTCATGCTAGCTATCGAAAATACCAGACATCATTGCTGGGCATAGCAGTGTTAATTCCTACCCTAGCGTTGGCTGGATTTATTTCAGCAGGCCAGCAATTACTCAGGGATTTTTCAGAAGAGATACTGTTAATGCACCTTGCCGAGGCCAATATTACGGCTGACACCACTGCTACGATCAGCAGCTGGGTATCTCAAGGTCGATGGTTACTCGCCGCTATTATCCTTTTCCCCTTTGTATTGCGATGGCTGAAACGGTGGCTTCAGCAGCAAGCTACCGCTACTATCACCCTGGCAAATGGTCAGCACATTCCATTGAATCGAGAGGTTACCCTGTTAGACAACTTGCGTCAGTACAACATTAGCCATGCAGCCGTTTGTGGCGGTCGAGCTCGCTGTACCACCTGTCGCGTTCGGGTTCTGGAAGGTATTGACTATATCCCCCCCCCTTCACCACTTGAACAACAGGCATTAACTAAAATTAAGGCGCCTCGAGATGTCCGCCTGGCCTGCCAAAGTCGCCCCAAAGGCGCCATCACTATTCAACCCTTATTAGCTCCCAAAGCCTCCCCCGAAGAAAGCTTGAAACCAGGGGGATTGGAAGGTCAGGAACAGGAAGTCGCCATTTTATTTTTAGACTTGCGTGAGTCCACCCGCCTGGCAGAGCAGCGCTTGCCCTATGATGTGCTGTTTATTCTTAACCAGTTCTTTTCAGAAATGACTGAAGCCCTCACCCAGACACAAGGCCATTATGCTCAATTTGCGGGTGATGGGCTGATGGCATTGTACGGCATTCATGGTGACAACCCTCAGCGGGCATGTCGGCAGGCCTTAAAAGGTGCTAAAACCATGTTAGAAAAGCTCGACCGGCTTAATCGGCGGGTGGCATCAGAACTAGATAAACCACTACAAATTGGCATTGGCCTGCATTTTGGTCGAGCCATTGTTGGCAGTATGGGTCCACCCACTGCCGAAATGGTGAGTGCAATTGGTGATGACGTAAATGTCGCCGCTCGCCTGGAAGGCTTATCTAAACAATATCAGGCACCCGTGATTATATCAGCAGCCCTGGCCCAGCAAGCCGGTATCAAGCCACCCGTAACCGCTTTACACCAAGCCAGCCTTAAAGGGCGACAAGATCTGGTATCCTGCTATGCACTCACTAAAGAGGATTTGTAATTTATACCAGCCTATCACTCTGCTGTTTCGTGCCACAGTCTCATCACACTGTCCACTTTGTCTGACATGGTTTGCTCTTTGTCAGTACGAGTACCTACTTTCAAGGTAGTGGTAATTCGTGGTGCTCCCATTTCATGGACTTTTTGATGACAAGCCTTGATGGCCGTAAACACATCGTCCCAGTCACCCTCAATGAGCGTACCATAAGCATGAAGTTCCCAACTCACGGCTGCCTGATCCAGGATGGGCTTACACGCCGCTATATATTTGGCTAAAGAAACACCGACTCCTAAAGGAATCAAGCAAAAATCAACTGATACTTGCATAGTGCCAAACTCCGCTGTTGCGCTAATTACAGCTTAACCAAATCCCGATAACAGTCCAGACCAGATAACAATCCATAACTATCCAGCCCAGATAGCTATCCTGCTTCACGGGACTATCTCTATTTGACTCATGAGTGACCGTTAATTTCCAAACAAAGTGTGATTGCGGTAGTCGACAAGGTTTCAGGGATCTGTAACGATCCGCCTCAACAACATGGAAATAAGGCGAGTTAAATATGTTTTTAAAAAAGCTGGTTTTGTGCTTATTATGCGTTTCTCCCCTCGTCACTGCTCAAAATATCCCCCTCACTCCTTTTGAAAGCAGTAAAGATTACCAATTACCTTCTGCGACACAAGTCGCACAATACTTACAACAGTTGGCTGATAGCTCTCCCACTGCTCGCTTAAAACAGCTAGGGATTTCAGCAGGCAAGCGCCCCGTTTATGCGCTACTGGTTTCTAATGATCCTGCCTTTTTAACCAAGAGTGAGAGCAAAGCAGAAAAGCTTACGGTAATGCTAGTTGGCTCTCAACACGGCAATGAGCCTTCTGGTGCAGAGGCCTTGCAAATTCTGGCAAAAGAGCTCATTGCCGGTAACCACCCTGCGTTATTAAAGCAATTAAACCTGGTCATTGTCGCCTTGGCTAACCCCGATGGGCGTGACCTCAGGTCTCGCTACAATGCGGCCAGAACCAACCCTAATGTAGACTACATTGCCGCCTCAGCTGATGAAACTCAAATGTATATTGATGCATTAAATCAATATCAACCACATGTAGTGTATGATGTTCATGAATCTGGGGTATTTAAGCGCATTCTAACGAAAGAACAAGGTTATATGACCGATGTGCAAGCCCAGTTTGAGGTAGGCAATAATCCCAACATTTACCCACCACTTCGCCAATATGCAGAAAAACAATTTCTCCCGCAGTTAATCAATAATGTGAACCAAGCAGGTTTAACCGCCGCTCGTTACCGTGGAGAAATTACCCGGTTACAACAGTCAGTGGCCCGTGGAGGAATTGGCATTTCTAATTTTAGAAATTATGCTGCTATGCGAGGTACGTTATCGGTGTTGGTTGAAAACCGCTTAGACAGCAAGCAAGGCCAATACCCCACACCACGCAACATCAAGCAACGGGTTGAAAAACAGCAATTAAGTGCCATTAATTTCTTAAAACTTGTAGCAAAGGATAAAGATCAAATCCTTAAACTCACCGAACAAGCGAGAAACCAACATAAAATAGCCAGCCAAGTCGCAGGCAATGTATATTTAGATATTGCCTTTACCAATAATGATCAACAAAAACAAATTAAAGTACCCTTAACAGAAGTCAAAACCGGTAAACAAGTATTTAAAACCTTTAATAACCATGACTCGATTGCTGCTCAGCTACCGATCACTCCACCTTCTGCCTATGTCATAACAGCTGAAACCCAAAAAATTGCCACACTCTTGAAAGCCCATCATATACAGTACCAAGTGGTTGATAAGCCTGCCATTGCTCAAGTCGAGCGTTGGCGCATACAGTCTGTGAACATAGATGAAATTCATAAGCCTGGTGTTCGTGACTGGTTGGATGTAAAACTTGAACAAAATACCACCAATCTTCGGTTAAAGTCAGGCGATCTTATCATTCCTACCAATCAACTAATGGGGCGATTTGTCACTTTATTATTTGATCCACGATCATCTACCTCTATCTACCAGGAACAAGCATACCGTGGACTATTAATTAAATATCCTTACTTATTTGTTGCTCCAATAACAACAAAACAAACAGCCATTGCGACCAGAGGGTAAATATACAACTAAAAAAGCCACAATAAATTGTGGCTTCTCTTTCGACAACAAACTTAACCCACTAAATGACATCAAGTCCGCCTTATACGCAAAATATAATTAGTGCTTGACCGAAAAATCATAACTGATTGATAAATAAGATAATTCATCATAAATCCGTCATCGAAGATTGCTATATTAAGTCCTCATAAAAATGAATCGGCCTAGGTTTTTAGTTAAAACCAGCCAAACTTCGCGGAGAATACGATATGAGGCAAGTCCAAAACCCACAACTTCAATTCGGCCAAACAGATATTACCGAGATCAAGTTTGACCCGAAGTCTAGAGATGATGTGCCTCAATTGTTAAAGGGATTACAGTACATTTATATTACACCCGAAGTTAGAGAGCAGGTATTCACTATTTTAGAGGAGTCTATAGTGGGTAAAACGAATCCAAGACTTGGAAGGCCAGGCATGGAACTTTGGAAAATACTGGTGATGGGGGTTTTGCGCATCAACTTAAATTGTGACTATGATCGTTTGCATGAATTAGTGAATCAGCATCGAACTATTCGAGCGATGTTAGGGCATGGTGTCAATTGGGAAGATCTGACAGAATATCACTTGCAGACCATAAAAGATAACGTCTCTCTTTTGACCCCAGAAATTCTGGACAAAATTAACACAGTTGTCGTCGAGACAGGGCATAAACTGTTAAAAAAAAACGAAGAAGCAAGCCTTGAAGGGCGTTGTGACTCATTTGTGGTAGAAACAGCTGTTCATTATCCCACTGATATCAGTTTATTATGGGATGCAATGAGAAAAGTGATTAATCAACTAGCTGATATGGGCGAAAACTACCATTTAAGTGATTGGCGACAACATAGGCACAATCTGAAGTCACTTAAAAAATGCTTTAATCAGGCAAGGCAAAGCAACCAATCAAAAGCAAAAAATGCCGATGACAAGAAACGTGAGACACATATCAACTATCTGAATAAAGCGCAATGGTTTATTGATAAAGCTGAACTCACATTGGATAAGCTTAAAGCCATAGCAGCCCCGATTTGGTTATTACGAAATATTGCCAACAATCTTTCTCATGCTAAACGGCAGGTGTCGCAAATTCACAGGCGAGTAGTCGAAGATGAAAAAGTCCCAGCTGATGAAAAAGTTTACTCAATATTTCAACCTCACACTGAGTGGGTGAGCAAAGGGAAAGCAGGGGTACCAGTGGAATTAGGTATTAAAGTGTGTGTTATGGAATGTCAGCATGGCTTTATTCTTCACCATCGTGTGATGGAAAAAGAGCAAGATGTTGATGTTGCCATCGTCATGATCAGAGCAACCAAAGCTAAATTCCCTGAGCTCAACCAGTGCAGTTTTGATAAAGGGTTTCATTCACCTGAGAATCAGTTGAAGTTGGCCGAAGAATTAAATCGGGTAGTGCTGCCTAAAAAAGGACGTTTATCAAAAAAGGAAACAGAACGTGAAAACGATGAGGCTTTCAAAAAAGCAAGAAAGCAGCACTCAGCGGTTGAGTCTGCTATTAATGCGCTTGAAGTACATGGCCTTGACCGATGTCCAGATAGCGGTATTAATGGCTTCAGGCGTTACGTTTCATTTGCTGTATTAGCACGAAATATCCAAAAGTTAGGTGCCTTATTGTATAAACAAGAAAAAGAGGAGCAATACCGTCAAGCCAAAAGAATACGTAAAAAAGCAGCTTAATAGTCCTTAACTGAGATTTAAAATAATTTTCCAGTGAGCCTTTGCCTAACTGGCTAGGTTTGGCTGTCTGTGAAAAGACGATTCTAAAGAAGCTTGATCAAAAAACAACCTTATTTTATATACCCAAGTCAAAAACAGTCATAAATGAGTAATATTAACTTATAAGACCAAAATAGTTGCCCCTTCAACTGGCAAACTAGACTACTTTTCTGTCAGGCACTAATTAATCAATAGCAGACAGAAGTGAATCACTTCTACCCACCTTTACTTTATATACCCTTCACGCATGATTTTTAGGGTGTGTTGTCATCGCTCTTGAACAACTGCCTCTAAAAACCATTCGTATGGCTTACATCTGATTCATATGGGTTACATCTGATAGTATTTAACGCGAACATAGAACAAAAAACAACCTAATATTGAGTGTACTTTATTACAACAATTGCTATTCCTTTTGTTTGGTAATTGAAAGCTCTCTTTAAATATTCCTTACTAACCAGAGTCATGAAAAAAACCTAGGCTAGCAATTTACTGAGAATAACTGTAGTATTTTAAATAAAAATTATTTATTAAAATAAATTTTGAGAGTTATTACTTATTAACCTCAAGCACTAAAAATAACTTATTTATTTTTGGGTTGAATATTTTCAGCTCAGCATAGTCAACACGAATGTTTTTTAGGAAGTAGAAATGAAGACAACGCTCCCTATAAATCACTCGTGAAGAGTATATTAAGGATTAACAGTGAAAAAATACGCTTTACTCTTTACCGCAGGTTTTGTCAGCGCAACAACCTGTGCAAACCCTATTGTTCAGCAGAATAACCCTGCACAGCAAACCAGCCCCATTCAACAAGGCACCTTCTCTGATGCCAGACTGTTTCTAGCAGAAACCCAAACCAAACTCGAAAAAATAAACCGCCTAAATAGTAAAGCTGCCTGGGTGTATAACAATTTTATTACAGATGATTCAGCCGAAATTGCCGCACACTTTAATGAACTATCAACAGCCGCTTATGTAAAAGCCGCCACTGACGCAGCTCAATATAATGATTACCCGCTGGATCCAGCCACTCGTCGCAAACTCGATTTATTACGGATGAGCTTAACCCTACCCGCCCCACAAAATGAACAGGAAAATACTGAGCTAGCCACTATTCAAACAAAGCTAGAAGGGATGTACGGCAAGGGAAAATATTGCACAAGCGAAGACAAATGCCTTGACCTGACAGCAATGAGTAAAATCATGGCCACGTCAAGAGACGCCGATGAATTACTTGATATCTGGCAAGGTTGGCGTCAAGTGTCCCCACCCATGCGTCCACTTTATGAACGAGAAGTAGAGCTGGCCAACAAAGGTGCCCAGGAATTAGGCTTTGCTAATTTAAGCCAAATGTGGCGTTCAAAATATGATATGCCAGCAGAAGATTTTCCCAAAGAACTGGATCGTCTTTGGGGACAGGTAAAACCCCTTTATGACTCTTTGCAATGCCATGTCAAAGCCAAGCTGGGCGAGCATTATGGAGAAAAAGTTGTTCCTCAAGATAAACCTATACCGGCTCATTTACTAGGCAATATGTGGGCTCAAACCTGGGGTAATATTTATGACCTGGTTAAACCAGAAGGGCCTGACAATAGTATCGACCTGACGAAGCAGCTTGAGATACATAATTATGATGAGCTGAAAATGGTCAAAACAGCCGAAAACTTTTTTTCATCCTTAGGTTTTGCTCCATTACCAGAGACATTTTATCAGCGCTCTTTATTTATAAAGCCTGTCGATCATAATGTCGTCTGTCATGCCTCCGCATGGGACTTGGATGATAAAGACGACATTCGTATTAAAATGTGTATCCAAAAAACTGGAGAAGACTTTTCCACCATTCATCATGAGTTAGGGCATAATTACTACCAGCGCGCTTATAAAGATCAACCCCTGTTATTTAGAGGCAGCGCTAACGATGGTTTCCATGAAGCCGTTGGTGACACCATTGCCCTGTCAATCACCCCCCAATATTTAAAACAAATTGGCTTAATTGATAAAATTCCTGACCCAACCAACGACTTGGGTATGCTAATGCGCCAGGCACTGGATAAGATTGCTTTCTTACCCTTTGGCTTACTGGTTGACCAATGGCGCTGGAAGGTATTTGCTGGCGACGTCGCCCCTGAGGATTACAACAAACTGTGGTGGGAGTTACGGGAAAAATACCAGGGTGTTCGGGCACCAATAGCAAGGGATGTTAATGCCTTTGATCCAGGTGCCAAATATCATATTCCAGGCAATGTGCCTTACACCCGTTATTTCCTAGCCTTTATTCAACAGTTCCAATTCCATAAAGCACTATGTGAAATAGCAGATAACAAAGGCCCTATTCATCGTTGCTCAATTTATGGCAGCAAGGCAGCAGGAAAGCGTCTTAAAGAAACGCTGGCAATGGGCCTGAGCCGCCCCTGGCAAGAAGCAATGGAAAAAATGACTGGCCAGCAGGAAATGGATGCCTCAGCAATCTTAGATTATTTTGCGCCATTGAAAGTTTGGCTTGATCAGCAGAATAAAGACCGCAACTGTGGCTGACCATAACCCGGTTTTTGAGTCCCAATAAAGGACTCAAAAACATTTAGATAAAGTTAGTCATAAACTTTGTGCCAAATCGACAGATTTTTGTCAAAAACCCACTCTAGTCTATTGACATAGTGACGTTATCTGTTTGTCATGTACCACTTATTTATCATACCTAACAGCAAAGAAATTGCAGTCACTCAGCAGTGATTAACCAGAAGGAAGGAGCCTTCATGTTTTATACTTTTACTCACAAACCTGTTTTAGCAACTTTTCATGCTATCCATAAACAGTTACTCATATTACCCCTGTTTCTACTACTATTGATGTGTTTTGTAGGTAACGCTGTTGGGGATGAAGCAAATCCACCAGGTAAAGGCTACACCAATCGAATTATTGTTAAGTTTCATGCCAGCAAAAATACACTAATAGTGGAGGACTACTTTTTACAGTGGAGTTATCAACAAGGGTTTCCTTTAACTTATGTGAAAACATTAGGTACAGGTGCCAATGTATACCGGCTTAATGAATACAAATCAGCCGCTGATTTAGAGCAGATTATTGACTTAGTATTAACCCATTACTATATCGAGTATGCCGAGCCTGATTGGATCATGACCCCCGTTTATAGCGAGCCTGATACCACTTCACAACAGCTCAAACTCAATCAGCAATGGCATTTAAACCAACAACTCAATCAATCTACGACGATTGCCCTGCTTGCTCAAGGCTACCCACAGCAGACTTCACCTGACTTATTGGCAGGCCTACAAATTAGTCATCAGCAGGAAGGTGGCTACTGTCGTACCACTCGCTATCATCACAATATTGTTGCTACAGCACTTACCAGCTTGCTGCTCAACCAAACTGATAGTAGCCGTTCTATTAATTTACTACCGATTAAGTTAGGCAATACCTGTCAAATATTAGCCTCTGAGCTGGTAGAAGGCATTATCTGGGCATCGGGTGTTTCCCTACCGGGTTACCCTAAAAACCAGCATCCTGCCCAAGCCATTGTATTACCGATTGCACTACAAGGAAGGTGTTCACGACAACTCCAGTGGGCCATTGATATTGCCAACAGCAATGGCAGTGTTGTGATTTCAGCCCAACCTAAACATCACTCAGCCAAGCCTAGCCGACTATTAACCGACTGTCGTGGCCTAGTGCCTATTGAGTTATTTACTTATTAATGAGCTGTTGGGTATCTGAGCTTTTAGATACCCAACATCTGTCGTTAAGGTATCGCCTTTTAGATCGGCTAACCCCGCATATTTCATTATTAACTGTCTGCTTAGTTCATCCTGCTGCTCATTATCATAGGCATTAGCAATACCTAAAATAACTGTTGGTTCCATCCCAATCCCATATAAGAACATTGCTGCTGGAGACTCTTTTAAGACGGTCAGTTGTTGCTCATCAATCG
This sequence comes from Spartinivicinus marinus, assembly GCF_026309355.1. Taxonomy (NCBI): domain Bacteria; kingdom Pseudomonadati; phylum Pseudomonadota; class Gammaproteobacteria; order Oceanospirillales; family Zooshikellaceae; genus Spartinivicinus; species Spartinivicinus marinus. The sequence continues at coordinate 5,462,979 of NZ_JAPJZK010000001.1, read as the reverse complement.
CCTTTAACTGTTGTTTAAATTGCTTTAACTGCAACTTAGTTAATGGCTCACCAGGATTGACTGCAGCAGCATATTGCTTTAGCAAAGCGACTGTTGCTGATGCTACAGTACTTTTAACACTATGAGCCAACTCCTGTTTTAATTGAAACAATAATTGCTCAGCGGCCAGGTGAGGAAACCGCTTTAGTAATGCATGGGTTAACTGGACTTGCTGATCTTTGGTTAAATTTACAGTGTTTTTTGCTGGTTTTTTATTGAGTAATTGACTCACCTTCAATTGGGTTTTATCACTGGCAATATTAACTAAAGCTTCAGCCAAACTACCAATATTACGTTGTTTTACCCACTGCCTTCCCTGGTGATACGCCACAGCCCCTAATGCAGTCGTCGCAGCTACTGCAGCCGCTGCGGCCCCTGCCACTGTTGCAGAAGCCACCCCAACACCCACCGTCCCCGCTGTCGCCAGTGCAGCTACTCCAACGCCAGTTGATGTAGCATAAGCCGCTGCCGAAACCGTTTCTTTAGCCAAATCGACTGCTTTAGGCATTACCTTACGCTGTTTTGCCATCCCATAGGCAAAGTCTTCAATCGCCTCAGTCGGGTTAAACCCATTGCGTTGACTGGCTTGTAACTGTGAGCTGGCTACAGCATCATCCAACTGTCTAGCGTTTGTTTGCTGCTGATGTAAATTAATACCTGCTTTTACCGCTTTTGCGGTTGATAAACCTAATGCCACACTGGATGAAGCAACTGACGCGCTAGCCAATGCCGAGGCTGCTGATGCAGTAACGCTGGCACCCGTTGCAGATGCGACTGTTGTATCCACAATACGCGTGCCATTGACTGCTGTATTAGTTAAATAACGTAACGCACCAAACAGAGCATCGCTGCTATCAACCACCAAACCATAAAACCCGGCTTTTCCCAGTTTCCCCTTGTTCAGGTCTAGCAGACCAGCAACCAATTGAGGAAATGAGTTTTGCTGTCTACCCACAGGCTGTTGTAAAAATTGTGCGATCTTATCTTTAGCCGCTAGTTGTGCTTGTTGATTAGACTGCAACTGCCTTATCTTACTTAAGACTTCCTGGGTTTTTATCACCGAGCTTGTCACTCCGGCCACCGCTTCAGTTAGCCCAAGGGCATTAGGGGCTAAGCTCGCAGCTAATGGTAACTGACTTGCCTCCCCTGCAGCAGCCATTTGATCAAGCTGGGTACTGGTATTGTGTGCCCGTTGTAAGCCCCCTCCTAGCTTGGCTTTTTCTTTAAGTAAATCTGCTTTTTTCACGCTGGGTTTTGCCTGCCTCAACTCCTGAGCCAGGTTATTTTGCAGAATTTTATGGCGAAATTTTACTGGCCGAAATAATTGGCCAATGCGTGACTGTTGTTTTTCCTGAATATTAGCCTTAAAGCGCTCTCCCACTTGAGCAGCATTATTGATTAGCCCTTTAGCTGTTCCACGTTTTGCTGGAGATACACTTAAACTCTGTTGATGTAAGGTCAGCAACAATTTAATTTCTGATAGGGCGGGATGATCGTCAACCCGCCCATTGAAGGCTGCTGTATCATCAATAGTTAAAGGAATAGCAAACTCAGCCAGCTGTTTTTGCATTAAAGCGATACGATGACTGCCATACTGCTGTTGAAAGCCTTCTACTCCAACCGTTAGCAATTGTGCTAATTGGTTTTTGAGTTGAATTAATGTGCCTAGCGTTGTTTGCTGAACAACAGGCAGGGATATGGCTGCTTCTTTGTTATACTTCCCTGTCAATGGCGCTAGTGCATGGCGTGCCTTTTTTGACATCATGGTGGAAGTCATGCTAACCCAATCAAGCAATTCCTGACTTGCGTGCGGTTGACTATAACGCACCTGACGCCAACCCTGCTTCACATCATTCAACTGAGCCGCTGCATTGGCTAATTTTTCAGTAGTCTGTTCTTGGTTAGCTAATGTCGATAAGCCATGCTCAGCCTGTATTATAATTTGATCAACCAAGTCTCTTACTACATAATCTGGGCGTCGGTTCTGCCATTGGCTAATAATATCCTGCAACTGCCCAATAAAGGCTGATGTTCGATCAGCAGTTAACGGTTGTTGTCCATTGTCCATGGCTAGCGATTGCTCGTAACAGCTGACAGCCTGGGCCAACAGTTTACTTGGAGGCCAAGGCTGGGTTTGCTGAGCAACCAATGTCTCCTTAGCTGACTCCGGCGCAGATTTTATTGGTGTTAGCGGTTGCCCTGTATTGACATTAATTGGAGTTATTTTACTAGTATGAATGGTTTGGTTTACTGCTGCTGCAGGCAGGGGGATAGCTTGTTGACTCAAACGCGATTTAGCCAATCCTGGCACTGCCACCAATAATCCTAGTTTTACTGTGGAAGCAGGCTGTTGAAAAAAACCATTCAACACCTGTCGTGATACGTTTGTTAACTGGTTAATCAACATCATACTACCCAAAAATATTGTTACACTTTAATGGCTAAAGGTTCTGTAGCTTGAACGGGCCGTTTCATATGTGCTAGAGAAGCACCAGAATAAGCTTGCAACTGATGCCACCACCGATCAGCTACCGCGACAAAATGAAACAAGCTATCTTGAAAAGCCATCGCATTCGTTATTTCTTTTGCTGTTACCCTGTGCCATAGAATGACATGATCATCATCATCCAAAGCAAAGCTATACCCATCGGTCGCCTGACCTAGCAAATTTTGCTTCAACAAATACTCAGCCAGTTGCTGTCTACCAGCGTCCGTCAAACGCGTTAATACTCCGTAAAAATAAAGCTGATCTGAAGACGTCTCTGGTTCAATATTTAACAGCCAGCGTTGATCATAATTAAAACAGTAAACCATTTGATCACACCTGTTGGCTGCATCAGCAAAACCAGCTGAAATAAGCCATTGCGTTAATTGTGCGGTTACATTCTGCACAGCAACTCTCGATTTCTCTGTCACATGAATTGCTGTTAATTGTAAGGATTTATATGACAAACAAATGACAAAAAGAAACCAAAGCAGCCACCTTTAGTTCCTTTGTAAAAAATTAATAAAAATTCATGCGAAAATATAAAATTACTGTGGTGCAGTGTTCTGGTCTGGCGACTCAAGGGTGTTACTCGCTAAAACCGGTTCAACATTAACTATTTGACTGACATGCTGACGCAAGTCTTTTTCAAAGTAGTGCTGTAATGTCTTAGCGAGCGTCGTTAGATCATGACTGATCATCGTTTTGGGTAATGGGTCAATTCCCAGCGAATTCAGCACCATACCATACTCGCTTTGCACCTCTGCATATTGGTAATACTGATCAAGTTTCGCTAGTAATAAATCCCCTTGAGACTGAATTAGCTCTAGTCGTTCACCCACACCACTGGTACTGGCTGCCTGGTATTGTCGATAACGTTGTTTTTCAATGTCTGTTGCCCAAATGGAATATTCCAAGTCTTGTTTAGCCGCGAGATAGCTGCGTAATGATAACTCCACCTGAGATAAAACCGCCGACGTTAATGCTTGACGTTGCATATTGACTAGCTTGTCTCGCGTTTCGTGGAGTAAATTAATATCGGGAATACGGGCTAATTTCATCAAATCATACGACACTTGGATACCCGCTTCTGCCCAACTTTGGTTAAGCAAAAAACTATTATCATCATAGTAAGAACCTAGGTTAAATGATAAACCAGGCAATAAATCCAATTTAGCTATCTTACCCTCTTTTTTGACTATGCGTGATTTATAGTCCATTTCCATTAATTCTGGTCGATAGCTTAAGGCTGCCAACTGTAGCTTTTGCAATTGATGGGCACTAAATGCAACGGCTGTATTTGTTGCCAGGGGGGGCTGAGCAACCTGATAGCGACTACCAAGCGGAACATTCATTAACCGCGATAAGTCCGCTTTAGCCAAGGAAAGTTGTTCCTTCTTTTTCATTAAATTACGCAGAGTTTTCAACAAATCACGGCGATATTTCAAGGTCAGCAATGGCTTTTGTAGCGCTCCATGCTGCATCCTTTTGGCGGTATTTAATGCATACTCAATTTCACGCATGACCCGTTTAAGTTTAGCTTCAACCTGTTCTGCAGCTACCACTCGCCAATACGCGTGTCGTACTTCTTGAACAATATTTTGCACCACTTTTCGGCGCTGCTCTTCTGCAATCAGTACTTTGTTTGCCTGTTGTTTCTGGCGTAAATAACTCACTCCAAAATCTAATACATTCCAAACAATACGGGCCTGAGCATTCCATAACTCTTGGTCTTGAGAAGTAGACGTTTCCAAGGATTCAGTATCGCGAGAAACAGAGAAGCTGCTGGAAGCATTCACATTATCTCGGTGTTTATAACCAGCAGAAGCGGCTAATTGAGGCAATAAATCATAGCGAGAAACATCCAGTTCGCGGTTTTTAACCACTTGATCCAGCATTTTTAAGCGATGGGCTAAGTTGTATTTTAAAGCACGCGCCATCGCCTCATAAAGTGAGATTTCTCCCCTAACAGGCTCCTGATCTTTAAACATTTGTTCAAGATCAGAAGTGACCCGTTGATTAATCGTTTCTTTATCAATTGGCTTTGGCGTAACGACACAACCAGTCACACATAGAGCCAACACCCCTATAGAAACCTTGATATACCCTACCCGTCCTTGGGCTTTTATCATAGGAAATCCTTCTTTAATATACCCTATTTTATTATGCTGCTTATGTAGGGTATATTATAGCCAAGGTTTCCGGGCTATCTACCTATTACTACCCATTAACGACATCAGGCTCCTCCAGCATATCCTCCAGAGCCTCTAATAGCAGCAGCTGTTCAATTTCAAAACGATGGCTCACCAGTTGTAACTGCTCATTAAAGTTAAGCCCGTTTTGCATTAATTGTAGCTGTGCTTCGGTTTTTTTCTGCTTATTTGGATCATTAGGTTGACTATTTGTGTCATTTGTTGCGGGTTCACCTGTGGTGTTATCACCTTGTTTAGCTGGCTCATTATTAGGATTTGCGACTGTATTATTTGCCTGCTGGCTATGGTTATTTATATTGAGGCCACCATTACCTAATGCGGGTGCAGCAGCAGGATTGGCTTGATTTTTATTACCTGGCTGATCGCCACTATTCGTTCCTTGGTCATTCCCCATTGGTTGATTATCAATGGGAGAAACGAGTGTTATGGGGGCCACTCCTGGGATAGGTGATGTTACAGGGGATGGTGTGACTGAAGGAGCATTGGTTGGCAACGCCTGAGAGCCAAAGCTCACTCGAACCCCTGGCTCTCCTCCACCTGAAATGGCTGAATCACTTCCACTGGGTACTAGGACAGCGGCACCGCTATCACCGCTTGTACTAAAACCAACGCCATTTGCAGTGGAAAAACCAAAGGCTGGATTAATACCTAAACCGACAGCAGCTCTTTGTGGTAAGCCTACTGCAATTCCTGTACTGGTAGTAATAACATCAGCTGTCGTATTAATAGTAGGAATTGAGGTACTCACAACAGGTCTCACAGTGAAGGTAGGGGTAGTGGTTTCGACAGTATCAGATAAAACCGTTTCTGAACCTATGGGCTCAAGCACAAAAGTGGCTAGGGGAGCTGGGTCAGATACACTAAGTGTCGTATCAGCTGCACTATTACCACTGAGCTGGGATATATTCAGATTGGTGGCTACATCATCAATAATGCTAATCGTAAATGTTCGTTCAAAACGCCCGCCATTCCCATCATTGACGGCCACTCGAATACTATAAGCGCCCCCATCTATCGTCGATAAATCTTTAGGTTTGAGTAAGTTACCCGTAATGGAAAATAAACCATTATGTTGACTACCGACACCAGTCACCAAACTGTAACTATGGGTATCATCCGTATCTACATCCGTTGTGGCAAAGGTTCCAATTAAACCAGTGGTATTGGATTTTCGAATGACATCACTAGATAGGCTAATTGCCGTTGGTGCATCATTGACCTGTACCACACTCACCGTAGAATGAATAGTAAATGCACTTGCATCCTGACCACCATTAGCTACACCACCGCTGTCGGATAATTTGGTTAATGTCACTACCCGTTCACTGGTATCAGGGAATTGGCTGTTATTTTGATAGCTCATGCCATTGACCAAGGCTTGCATGGCTACCACAGATAACGAACCTCCCGTTAAATTAACCTGTGCTGTCGACCCTACAACACTCACGGTATAGCTTAAATTATTAATCGAGGTAATACCGCTACGACCATCCACTAGCCTGATCTGAGTTCCATCAACATTAATGATTTCGTTAATTCCATCGTTAATGTTGCTCACATTAAAACTCAACCCCGTTAGGGTTTGACCTGTTTCTACTGTATCAATGGTGGTGCCACTGAATAAGTTCACTGCAGCACCATCTTCAACATAGGTAGGATTACTGGCCGTACTACTCAACGTAGGTGCATCATTGTTAGCCACTACAGTCACTGTGGAAGCAATGGCTAACGACCCCGTATTGTCGCCACCATTAGCCGTACCGCCACTGTCCTGAATACTGGTTAACGTAACAACCCGACTCGCTGTCGTAGGCATTTGGTTGTTATTCTGATAAGCCATGTTATCAATCACTGACTGAGCCGCTGCAGCAGATAAGTTACCGCCTGTCAGTGATACGGTTGCCGTTGTACCCACCATTGTCACGTTATAGTTCAGGCCATTGGTCGCCGTGGTACCACTATTTCCCTGAGTCAGTACCACCGCAACCCCATCCACAACAATGACTTCGCTGCTACCATCGCTAACATTACTGACAGTAAAGGTCAGTCCAGTAATCGTTTGTCCGGCTTCTACCGTGCTAATGCTAGTGCCAGTAAACAGGCTCGCCGCCGCGCCCCCTTCTGTATAGGTCGGGTTGCTGGCATTGGCAGTTAAGGTGGGCTCATCATTGACGCCAACGATGGTCACCGTCGAGGCCACCGAGATCGACGCCGTATCATCCCCACCATTGGCGGTACCGCCACTGTCCTGAATGCTAGTCAACGTCACCACCCGGTTGCTAGTGCTGGGGGTATTGCTGTTGTTCTGATAACTCATGTTATCAATCAGGGTTTGCGCGGTGGCGGTAAACATCGTGCCACCGGCCAACGAAACTGTGGCTGTGGTTCCTACGACAGAGACACTGTAATTCAAGCTATTCCCTGCGGTACTGCCACTGGTGCCATGGGTGAGTACAATCGCCGTGCCATCAATGTTGATGACTTCATTGATGCCGTTGGCCACATTGGACACGCTAAAGGTGAAGCCCTTGATGGTTTGGCCCGCTTCCACGGTACTGATACTGGTGCCATTAAACAGGCTGCCAGCAGCGCCCCCTTCGGTAAAGGTGGGGTTGCTGCCATTGGAAGTTAAGGTCGGCTCATCGTTGTTTTGTACCACGGTCACCGTGGAAGCTACTGCGAGTGAGCCGGTATTATCGCCACCATTGGCGGTGCCACCACTGTCCTGAATGCTGGTTAAGGTCACGACTCGATTGCTGGTGCTGGGAGAATTACTGTTGTTCTGGTAACTCATGTTGTCGATCATGGTTTCCGCCGCTGCAACCGATAGGTTACCCCCGGTCATAGTCACCGTGGCCGTGGTGCCGATCACCATCACACTGTAATTCAGGCTATTCCCTGCCGTGCTGCCATTGGTGCCATGAGTGAGCACAATGGTGGTGCCATCAATATTGATCCGCTCATTACTGCCATTGGTCACATTAGTGATGGTAAAGCTCAGCCCAGTGATATTTTGCCCAGACTCCACCGTATTAATATCGGTGCCGGTAAACAGGCTCGCCGCTGCGCCCCCTTCGGTATAGGTCGGGTTGCTGGCATTGGCGGTTAAGGTGGGTTCATCATTGACTCCAACGATAGTCACCGTCGAGGCCACCGAGATCGACGCCGTATCATCCCCACCATTGGCGGTACCGCCACTGTCCTGAATGCTAGTCAACGTCACCACCCGGTTGCTGGTGCTGGGGGTATTGCTGTTGTTCTGATAACTCATGTTATCAATCAGGGTTTGCGCGGTGGCGGTAGACATCGTGCCACCGGCCAACGAAACCGTCGCGGTGGTTCCTACGACAGAGACACTGTAACTCAAGCTATTCCCTGCGGTACTGCCACTGGTGCCATGGGTGAGTACAATCGCCGTGCCATCAATGTTGATCACTTCATTGATGCCGTTAGCCACATTGGACACGCTGAAGGTAAAGCCCTTGATGGTTTGCCCGGCTTCCACCGTACTGATACTGGTGCCATTAAATAAACTGCCAGCTGCCCCGCCTTCGGTAAAGGTTGGGTTACTGCCATTGGCGGTTAACGTCGGCTCATCGTTGTTTTGTACCACCGTCACCGTGGAAGCCACCGCCAGGGAGCCGGTATTATCGCCACCATTGGCGGTGCCACCACTGTCCTGAATGCTGGTTAAGGTCACGACTCGGTTGCTAGTGCTGGGAGAATTACTGTTGTTCTGGTAACTCATGTTGTCGATCATGGTTTCCGCCGCTGCAACCGATAGGTTACCCCCGGTCATAGTCACCGTGGCCGTGGTACCAATCACCATCACACTGTAATTCAGGCTATTGCCTGCAGTGCTGCCATTGGTGCCGTGAGTGAGCACAATGGTGGTGCCATCAATATTAATCCGCTCATTACTGCCATTGGTCACATTAGTGATGGTAAAGCTCAGCCCGGTAATGTTTTGCCCAGACTCCACCGTATTAATATCGGTGCCGGTAAACAGGCTCGCCGCTGCGCCTCCTTCGGTATAGGTCGGGTTGCTGGCATTGGCGGTTAAGGTGGGTTCATCATTGACTCCAACGATAGTCACCGTCGAGGCCACCGAGATCGACGCCGTATCATCCCCACCATTGGCGGTACCGCCACTGTCTTGAATACTGGTTAAGGTGACCACCCGGTTGCTGGTGCTGGGGGTATTGCTGTTGTTCTGATAACTCATGTTATCAATCAGGGTTTGCGCGGTGGCGGTAGACATCGTGCCACCGGCCAACGAAACCGTGGCTGTGGTTCCTACGACAGAGACACTGTAACTCAAGCTATTCCCTGCGGTACTGCCACTGGAGCCATGGGTGAGTACAATCGCCGTGCCATCAATGTTGATGACTTCATTGATGCCGTTGGCCACATTGGAGACGCTAAAGGTAAAGCCCTTGATGGTTTGCCCGGCTTCCACCGTACTGATACTGGTGCCATTAAATAAACTGCCAGCTGCCCCGCCTTCGGTAAAGGTTGGGTTACTGCCATTGGCGGTTAACGTCGGCTCATCGTTGTTTTGTACCACCGTCACCGTGGAAGCCACCGCCAGGGAGCCGGTATTATCGCCACCATTGGCGGTGCCACCACTGTCCTGAATGCTGGTTAAGGTCACGACTCGGTTGCTAGTGCTGGGAGAATTACTGTTGTTCTGGTAACTCATGTTGTCGATCATGGTTTCCGCCGCTGCAACCGATAGGTTACCCCCGGTCATAGTCACCGTGGCCGTGGTACCAATCACCATCACACTGTAATTCAGGCTATTGCCTGCAGTGCTGCCATTGGTGCCGTGAGTGAGCACAATGGTGGTGCCATCAATATTAATCCGCTCATTACTGCCATTGGTCACATTAGTGATGGTAAAGCTCAGCCCGGTAATGTTTTGCCCAGACTCCACCGTATTAATATCGGTGCCGGTAAACAGGCTCGCCGCTGCGCCTCCTTCGGTATAGGTCGGGTTGCTGGCATTGGCGGTTAAGGTGGGTTCATCATTGACTCCAACGATAGTCACCGTCGAGGCCACCGAGATCGACGCCGTATCATCCCCACCATTGGCGGTACCGCCACTGTCTTGAATACTGGTTAAGGTGACCACCCGGTTGCTGGTGCTGGGGGTATTGCTGTTGTTCTGATAACTCATGTTATCAATCAGGGTTTGCGCGGTGGCGGTAGACATCGTGCCACCGGCCAACGAAACCGTGGCTGTGGTTCCTACGACAGAGACACTGTAACTCAAGCTATTCCCTGCGGTACTGCCACTGGTACCATGGGTGAGTACAATCGCCGTGCCATCAATGTTGATCACTTCATTGATGCCGTTAGCCACATTGGACACGCTGAAGGTAAAGCCCTTAATGGTTTGCCCGGCTTCCACCGTACTGATACTGGTGCCATTAAATAAACTGCCCGCTGCCCCGCCTTCGGTAAAGGTCGGGTTACTGCCATTGGCGGTTAACGTCGGCTCATCGTTGTTTTGTACCACCGTCACCGTGGAAGCTACTGCGAGGGAGCCGGTATTATCGCCACCATTGGCGGTGCCACCACTGTCCTGAATGCTGGTTAAGGTCACGACTCGGTTGCTAGTGCTGGGGGAGTTACTGTTGTTCTGGTAACTCATGTTATCAATCATGGTCTCCGCTGCAGCTACTGAGAGGTTACCCCCGGTCATAGTCACCGTGGCCGTGGTACCAATCACCATCACACTGTAATTCAGGCTATTCCCTGCCGTGCTGCCATTGGTGCCGTGAGTGAGCACAATGGTGGTGCCATCGATATTGATCCGCTCATTACTGCCATTGGTCACATTAGTGATGGTAAAGCTCAGCCCGGTAATGTTTTGCCCAGACTCCACCGTATTAATATCGGTGCCGGTAAACAGGCTCGCCGCTGCGCCTCCTTCGGTATAGGTCGGGTTGCTGGCATTGGCGGTTAAGGTGGGTTCATCATTGACTCCAACGATAGTCACCGTCGAGGCCACCGAGATCGACGCCGTATCATCCCCACCATTGGCGGTACCGCCACTGTCTTGAATACTGGTTAAGGTGACCACCCGGTTGCTGGTGCTGGGGGTATTGCTGTTGTTCTGATAACTCATGTTATCAATCAGGGTTTGCGCGGTGGCGGTAGACATCGTGCCACCGGCCAACGAAACCGTGGCTGTGGTTCCTACGACAGAGACACTGTAACTCAAGCTATTCCCTGCGGTACTGCCACTGGTACCATGGGTGAGTACAATCGCCGTGCCATCAATGTTGATCACTTCATTGATGCCGTTAGCCACATTGGACACGCTGAAGGTAAAGCCCTTAATGGTTTGCCCGGCTTCCACCGTACTGATACTGGTGCCATTAAATAAACTGCCCGCTGCCCCGCCTTCGGTAAAGGTCGGGTTACTGCCATTGGCGGTTAACGTCGGCTCATCGTTGTTTTGTACCACGGTCACCGTGGAAGCCACCGCCAGGGAGCCGGTATTATCACCACCATTGGCGGTACCACCACTGTCCTGAATGCTGGTTAACGTCACGACTCGGTTGCTAGTGCTGGGGGAGTTACTGTTGTTCTGGTAACTCATGTTATCAATCATGGTCTGAGCCGCGGCGGTAGACATATTGCCTCCGGTCATTGTCACCGTGGCGGTGGTACCAATCACCATCACACTGTAGTTCAAGCTATTCCCTGCCGTGCTGCCATTGGTGCCGTGAGTGAGCACAATAGTGGTACCATCCACATTGATCCGCTCATTACTGCCATTGGTCACATTAGTGATGGTAAAGCTCAGCCCGGTGATATTTTGCCCGGCTTCCACCGTACTAATACTCGTACCAGTAAACAGGCTGGCCGCCGCCCCGCCTTCGGTATAGGTCGGGTTGCTGGCATTGGCAGTTAAGGTAGGCTCGTCATTAACGCCCACGACAGTCACGGTTGAGGCAATCGCCAATGAAGCGGTGTCATCCCCGCCATTAGCGGTGCCTCCATTATCTTGCAGGCTGGTGATGGTCACTACCCGATTACTGGTATTAGGGGTATTGCTATTATTTTGGTAGCTCATCCCATCCACTAAGGTTTGGGCCGCTGCCGTTGACATGGTGCCGCCCGTCAAGGATACCGTGGCGGTAGTACCCACCACACTGACACTGTAACTCAAACTATTACTGGCGGTGGTGCCACTGGTACCGTGAGTCAGGATAATCGCGGTGCCATCGATATTGAGCCGCTCACTACTGCCATTGGTGACATTGGTAATGGTGAACGTTAGCCCTTTGATTAACTGCCCCGCCTCCACCGTGCTGATACTACTACCACTGAACAGGCTGGCCGCCGCACCGCCTTCGGTAAAGGTCGGGTTGCTGGCATTAGCAGTTAACGTCGGTTCATCGTTGTTTTGTACCACCGTCACCGTTGAGGCTATCGCTAATGAACCCGTGTTATCACCACCATTGGCAGTACCGCCACTGTCTTGAATACTGGTTAACGTCACCACCCGATTACTGGTGCTAGGTGAGTTACTGTTATTTTGGTAACTCATATTATCCACTAGGGTTTGTGCAGCAGCGGCTGACAAACTACCCCCTGTCAGCGACAGGGTAGCCGTGGTACCAATGACACTGACACTGTAATTTAAGCTGTTGCTGGCAGTAGAACCATTAGTACCATGGGTGAGCACAATGGTGGTGCCATCCACATTAATGCGCTCATTACTGCCATTGGTGACATTAGTGACAGTGAAGGTTAAGCCATTCACCGTTTGTCCTGACTCCACAGTGCTAACACTCGTTCCGCTAAACAAGCTAGCCGCGCTTCCCCCTTCTGTATAAGTGGGGTTGCTAGCATTGGCGGTTAAGGTTGGCTCATCGTTCACCGCTGTCATCGCAATCGTTCGTGTATCAGAACCACTGGCTGCATTTTTATCCGTGGCAGTAAACGTAATGGTGCGGTTCGAGGTGCCTGGGTCTTGAGTTGTGGAGTCATAACGAATGGACTGCAATACTTCCTGCACGTTGGCATTGGTGGCGTCGCTATCAAAGGTAATGGTCAATTTAGTCCCACCGGTCACGATACCGCCACTGGCACTGAGATCGCCAATATCGACGCCATTAGCAAAAATATTGGTGCCACTAATGGTTATCGCTGTACCATCACCATCACTGTCGACAATACTGATACGATCGCCTGCTTCTGCATTACCAGTAATTTGCACTGATAAAGAGCCACCGTTCCACTCTGCATCACCATCAGAATCACTGACAGTGGCAGCGCTATCAATCTGGGTCGCTGCATTGCCTTCTGTATAGGCTAAGTTGGTATTATTAATTGAAATAGCTGGCGTAGCATTAGCAGGAATTTCTGCCCCTACCTTTAAATTATCCATGAAGATCCAGTTAGTATTTGCAGTAACCTTCACCTCATCAACTGACCCCCAGTTTAATGTCCAGGTACCAGAACTGTTATCAGCCGCATTAAACCCTTGAGACTCCACTTGCACCCCATTACGAAAACCATAAAAGGTAATAGTGGCATTAGCGGGATTACCCTGTGTATCGATATTGTAATCAACACTGGTGAATTTGAAGTTGGAGCTGTCACTGGTATAAAAGCGTGTACCAGTGGTATTCACATCATTAGTTAAACTACCTTCATGGGCATAAACTCCCGTTTCGCCTCCAAAACCATTAAACCGCCAACCATCATAAGAAATATCATCAATCACTGTGCCATTAGCGATTACCGCCGTATCAGACAGTCCCAACCCATCATAATTAGTGGTCTGATCACTGGAAATAGGTAAGGCAAATAAATAATCATAGGCGGCCAGAGCTGTCTCTGAAAACGGTGTATCTGTGGTGATATTGCCCGTGTTGTATTCCAAATCCCAATCGCCACTTAAATCACTGTTACCCGTATCATCCGTTGAAGCCGCAATATCCGCATTAGTTAAACCCGCTAAGGCTTGAACAAACGCTTCTCCAGCAGCACCACGACCCACATCACAGCCATATAAAAGAATATCGCCTCGATCATTTCCTACACTGTTAAGTGATTGACCGATAGCTGTTAAATAACTGGCATAATTATTCAAGCTATTAACGTCAAGAGTGGTATTACCTAAAAATAACTTTCCATCATCGCCATGGGAGACAATATGAATCGCGTCCACCTGCCGACCACTCAAGCTATTAGCAATTTGCGCGACGCCATTTTGATCAGTATTTAATACCACCACTTCCAGGTTATCACCTAACCCATCGACTAATGACTCATAATCAATGACACGGCTATCAATAAAAACCACTTCCTTACGCGTATCATTGGTGCTTTCTACTTCATTCGCCGTATTTAATGCCTGTAACAAATCTTGAGCAGCGGCGTCATCATTTTCCTGTTGTGGCTCTACAGGTTGTTGAGTCGCATCAACTGCAGTGGCCACCGCCGCTCCATCAAATAAGTAGCGTTTTTCTAAGGGTAATAACAAAGAAGCATTCATGGTTGGCAATGCAGAAACATTGGTATTTTTTAATGAAGAAATGTTCTTTACCTGTTGACTTAAAATATTTAAACGTCCATTAAAAAATTTAAATGGAGCGGAGCTTAACAGGCTTTTAACATAGTGACGCATAATATTGCCTCCAGCACATCGCTTCTTTGCAACGGCTATAAAATGACCTTAACCTAACTTTTAATCATTAATTATGTAAATACAGCTTCATATAAATAGGCTCCTTCCTTGAGATGGCTCGATTGATGCTCCCTACCAATCGGCACTAAAAAAAGCGATAATTCACCCATTATCTTATGGTTTAATTGATAAATTTGTTGAGGTAAAAATCTCTGAGGGTCTCCTTTAAATAATAAAGAAAACTGGTCTCGCTGGTTCTCTTCCTGCGCTTTCCTAAGCACTTTAACTTCAGTTAACTCAAGCGCCAAGTCATCTTTATTTGTTTTAATAATAAATGGGGTGTTTACTTGTTTATTAAAATCTTCTTGCGTTAACGTTGCTAGCATTCCCTTTGATTCCAATTAGTAAAAATCCTTTTCTTATTTTAAAAGCAGGCACAAGTAGTCCATGCACCCACTTTTCTAACATACTTATACGCTTAACTTCGACTAGGATAAATACCCATTAGTGCCATACAAAAATTCACCGTCAAAAAAGGCTGCCTATTTTCATGGGCTTGCCCAAGTCCTGTCTCAGATAAAGACGATGATGACAATGGCATTAAATTTTCTGGATTATTGTATGTATCAATGGGATAAAAACGCCCACCTCGCCCAGGTGTGCCTCCTCTTGCTAAATAATCAGCCGTTGATTCCGTTTCTGCTGCATCAGCATCTTCAGCATACAGCTGATGAGTGTGGCTAGGTATCGTTGCTTGGGTTAATGAAACAAACTCGCTTCCTCCTCTTTCAGCCAATAACCGAGGCGTCAGTCCTGGGCCATTACCGGAATGCATGGGGGCTCGCCCTTGAAGATTAGGAATGCCCATCGTAGTACGACCATCACCACCATAAGTAGTACCAATCAAAGAAAAGAGCGCCGTATTTTCGCCTATTGAGAGCAATCCACCATCACAATATGCCCAACCACGAGGTGCATAATTACAACCCCACATTTGAACTTGTGCAATAAAGGGTTCTGACATAATTTAAAGCTCCTACCTATAAAGTTAAGGTGATTCTAAAAAAGTGCTTTTTTAGAGTTGCCTTTAATTTCGTTGGGGGTAAATACCTTGCAGTGCAATAATAAAATTGACACATAAAAACGGCATGACATTATTATGCGGTTGATCTCCTCCAGTATTACCCACCTGACTTGGTGACATAGCAACTAAGTTCGCGTTTGATGATGAATAAATCGGTTGTCCATTTGCCAAGACTCGGCTTTGGGGCTCTATACTATCCGCCGGATTATTACTTGCCTGTAATTGATGAGAATGATTCGGCATTTGAGGAATCGTTAGTGTGACTTCCTCTACTCCCATCCGCTCACCCATACTGCGTGGGGTTAAACCTGGCCCCGTGCCTTGATTGACCGGCAGCCGACCACGCATATCTGGTAATGCAAACGTGCTTCTACCATCTCCGCCATAGCGGCTTCCCAACAGCGAAAATAACGCGCCATTTTCAGTCACAGGAATCAAATTATTATCACAAAATGCCCAATGTACCGGCGCAAAATTACCAGCAAAGATTCTGATTTCACCAATATAGGGTTCAGCCATTATTCCATTCCTTTCATATCTATTGAGTATTTTGCCACTGATTGTGAATGCCTCAAAAAACGTAATTATGAGAAGTTTCCATTAGTTTCTTGGAGGGAATAAACCTGTCAAGGCAATGCAAAAATTGATTACTTGTGATGGCTGCATATTAAAGTGGGCTTCACCACCACCAGTAGCCATTAATGCATTTCCCATCTCCACCAAATTAGTGGCTGGACCATAGATATTTTTTCCACTGGGCTCCATGGCTAACACTTGATTACTCGGTTCATTGGTTTCTGCTGGTTGACTATTGGCCTGCATCTGATGGGTATGACGAGGCAGGTTTTCAACGGTTAATCGAACTGTTTCACTACCACCTTTATCACCAATTCGATAACCATTACCCATATGAACGGGTGCCCGGCCTTGTAAATTAGGTAAGCCAAATGTAGTACGACCATCACCACCGTATGCTATCCCTAATAATGAAAATAAACTGGGGTTATTCGCAATCGGTAAATTTTGGCCATCACATTTAGCCCAGGTTCTAGGGGCAAAATCAAACCCAAACATAGTAATTTGGCTAATAAACGGTTCAGACATACTTGACCCTTCCTTTGTTTTGCTTATTTTATGATATAGTCACAAGCAATGTATTACTTACATAATAATTTCTTTGCTTATGCACTCATTTCCTTGATCGTGGGATACCAAATCATTCGCTCATAAGGAGGAATAGACTGCTCAATCTGAAAACCCAACTTTAAATAAAGATTTTTAGCAGTCCAATTATTAGCATAAACACTGAGTAATAAGGGTGCACAGGTTTTTCCTGCGGCAACTTGTAGTGCTTGAATAGCCCCTTTTCCATAGCCTTTTCCCTGGGCTT
The DNA here is from genome assembly GCF_026309355.1 of Spartinivicinus marinus. Classification (NCBI taxonomy): domain Bacteria; kingdom Pseudomonadati; phylum Pseudomonadota; class Gammaproteobacteria; order Oceanospirillales; family Zooshikellaceae; genus Spartinivicinus; species Spartinivicinus marinus. The sequence continues at coordinate 5,446,116 of NZ_JAPJZK010000001.1, read as the reverse complement.
CAGGAATAAAGGCAATATCTATGATATGGATAATTTCATTGGTAAAATCCAGGGTAATCCTACCAATAGCTTGCTGTTGTTTTTCAATAATAAAATAGCAAGCATTGGGAAACATATTGCCATAGCCAGCCTTTTGCGCCTGAAACTGCTGATCGATCAATTCGCTGATAAATTCCCCATCAGCATTAATATATTGCAAATCGTTTCGAGTTGAATGATAAAGTGATTGAAGAAAAGGTTTATCTGATGCAACTGCGGGGCGAATAGCAAGCCCTTGTGGTAATTTCAGATTATCCGTTGAAGCGTTCATTTCAATTCCGTGACATGTTAAAAATAAAAAGTGGCTACTTCTGCTTCCCTCCTTTAATTATATACGCCAGTATGACTATTTTCCCTAGAATAAAAAATGATAGGCAACCGTTATTAGAGGTGCTTTTAATTAAAACTGGGTTTCTCGGATTAACACCTGTAATACAGTGCTAAATAAAGAGTAAATAATGCTATAAGATTTTGTTTCTATTACTACAGTACCACGGACAACTTGGCGAAATTCGGGAATATCTTCATCAACTTGTAAACGAATCTTAAACAATGCCTGTTCGCTATTTAGTTTTCCATCATTTCCTTTTCGTACTGCAATATCGCCACCATAAATAGAAGCTAAGTAAGGTTGCTGTAACTGAGCACTATGGATTAACTCAATTTCAGAGACTCTACACTTAAAACTTGGCCAATTAGGATCTTCGGGATAAAAATGCCCCATACTATTCACCTTAACCAAAGGTAAATCTTCTTCTTTCATATAAGCTTCAACAAATCGACTACCATTATTAACGAGTAAGGCAAGCTGTTGTTTTGGGTTAACCCAGCGATTTTTAGTTAACCCTGTAGTAACCGACATAACTTCTCCAGAAAATGTACTTTTAATGACTAAATTTGCCAGCTCTGCCTCTACCCCAGTGATTTTATTTTTTATTTCAGCAAGCTGTTTTGCAATGATTGGCACGGTATCAATCATTTCCACTGTGGTAGCACGTCGGTCCAATGCCAGGTGAAACGCTTGATATCGTGCTTCTGCTAATGCCAATTGATAGCTTAGTGAGGGAGAATGAAACTCAAATAAAGTATCACCCGCTTCAACTTGGTCTCCTACCTGAACATTTACACTTGCTATTTGAGCAGCCGAAGAGGGATATAAATATTGATATTGTTTAGCACGAATGATTGCCGGTACATCAATATGGGCCTGCCAGGGAATCGTTAAAAAAACAACAATAGCCATAAAAAACAGTAACCAAAGACATTTTCGCCACACAGACATATCAGCCTTATATTTCCACCACACAGCTACCTCCCGAAAAATAGGGATAAGAATCAAATAATAAATTTCAATAATAAACAAGATGATACCCAGCGCTTTAAATGCCAGGTTATAAACCAGCACTGCAATCCCCAGAAACAATACTAACCGGTAAAGCCAGGTACCAAAGGCATATAATATTAACCAGAATTGTTTTCTTGATGAAAACCATTCTGGTGGTTCAAAGCCGATGCCTAATAATTTTTCCCGTAACCACCAGCGTGCTAAGGCAAATGCGCGGGGTTGGAGATTGGGAATATCAAAATAATCTGCCACCAAATAATAGCCATCAAATCGCATAAAAGGGTTGAGGTTGACCACTAGGCTAAATACCCATGAAGTGGTAGCAATAATAAAGGTGACTGTTTTAAAAACCCCAGGGGGTAAAAAACTCCAACAAAAGGCAGCAATGCCTGCAATGGCCAACTCCGTCATCACACCAGCAATTGCAATAGTTGCCCGAGACTGTTTGTTAGTCAGCCTCCATGCTTCAGTTGCATCAGTATAGAGCACAGGCCAAAATACCATAAAAGCCACCCCCATCGTCGGCACCCTGACACCATAATGTTTACAGGCATAAGCATGGCCAAACTCATGGGCAATTTTCACTATACACAAGCTGATAATAAATATAACAGCACCTTGAAAAGTAAATAAATAACTAAAGGTATGTAAGAAACTATCCAGTTGCCGTGTAATCAAAAATAAGCCACAACCACTGACAAGTAACACACACCAAAGCCACACTTTACTGAATAGGAAGCAAATATAAGGGTAAGTTTTAGTTAAAAACCGATCTGGGCGTAAGAGTGGGATACGTAAAAACAAATAATGTTGAGCTAACCAACTGTGCCAGGATTTTTTGATTCGTTGATAACGTTCATCAAATAGTTGAAAAGCCCCTTGATGGGTTATTTTCAATAACTCATTTTGCTGTAAAAAAGTAAATAGCTTTTCTACATCAGCAATGCTTACTTTGCCTGGCAAAACTTGATTAGTGCTTGCTACGATATCGGCTACAAGACTTTTATACCAGTTGGCTAACAACTGAAATTCACGCCAACCCAACCGAAAAAAACGATTGCTGGCAGGGTCGTGTAACGTCCAGGTTGGTGCTCCCTGCTGATCTCGTGGGCCTGGAACTAACTGAATTTCCTGTCTTAATGGCGGCAGTATTGAGTGCAATTGCAAGCTTACAGTGGATTCCATTCCCTATCCTTTACAACTGTCGGCCTATTAATCCACTATAAGCCTAGCCATCGTCGAGCTTCAGCCAGTGGGCGACGAAAAATATAATAAAACAGCGGCACGCTTTCTGAGTAGACTTTTGCAACCCCTTTTAAACCAAGTCTTGGTGGCTGTTGATCGGCAGCAAACGTTGCTTTTAATCGATAAGCCAAAATATCCTGTGGAGATATGGTGGCTTCATAACTGGTTTGTTGAATAACACCTTTTATTGATCGGACAGGATCAATATTTAAAAATAGTCGTAACTCCGCGCCTTGATCCAAAGCGATAGCATCATCTACTGGCAACCATATTTCCAACCAGGTGTCATGGATATCCGCCAATGTCATGACTTTTTCACCCACAACCACAGGTTTTCCCAGCCAGTCATTGATGTCATCAAAAATCACTACCCCTGACTGCTCAGCAATTACCTGAGTGCGCTTTAACATCTCAGCATAATAATCCACTTCAGCCTGTTTCTCTGCTAACACCGCTTTTAAAATAGCTAGCTCACTTTTACTGCGTGCGTCAGCAAATGCCTGCTGGGTGGCTCTTAAATAGTTTGCATCAGCTACTTCCAGTGCTTTGTTGGCCACCGCATGTTTATTACGGATATTAGTGTCATCCAAGGTAAATAATACATCTCCCTTTGTCACCTCTTGATTAGGCGTTATATTGATCTCATGAATCACACCATCCATTGGCGCACTGATTACAATAGGATTTCGCGCCACGACCTGGGCATTAGCCAATACACTCATTCGTACTGGAATAAAACCCAATAAAATGAACAATAACAGGAACCACTTGATACGCCCGCTTAAATGGGCATAAAGCACTTGTCGCCAGCTTTGTTGAGGAGCCAGCGCTTCCCAGCTATAGGTATAAGCGTCAGCCAAATAATCTAAAATCGTGATGTCACTTTTTAACCACGTTTTTTTTCTTAACAACCACAAACCACCCTGTATGATTCCGCTCGTTGAAATCAATGGACACCACAAGGCTTGACCAGGACACCAGCTGAACCATTCCTTACGCAATATTAACGGTATGCTATCTGGCTTTATTTCACTGATATTTCTAGCATCTCCTGTCTTGATTAGGTGTTTAATCACTGATTTCAGCCAAGCTACCAGAGGGGCATCATTATCCACCTGTGACATTGAAGAAATTGCTTCTACCTTCACTGACTGTAAATCGTGCTGTGAACTATCAGAGACAGGAAAAACGACAAAAATAGCTTGATCATACGGCACTAGTCGGTGAGTTTCATTACAGATCATAAACTTTAGCTGGTCACGATTATGCAACTGACGGATATCCCGTTCCATTTGCAATAATCCCGCTAAACTTTTTAACCGAGGGTCAAGGTTTTGCTCTGCTGTGTCTTGAACCAGAGCGTCTTCCATTACAGAGTCCTTTCTTATTTAAAAATTAGCTGTACCACTCATGCCGGCTAATAATTCTTTTTGCTTACCCGTCAGCGATGCTTTGACAGCGACTGTTTGACTGGCCGAATCCACTTTAGCGCCAATAGTTTGCACCAATGCACTATAATGTTTGCCTGTTTCATCAATCTTCAAGGTAAAACCATGACCAACATTCAACCAGCTTAACCAATGAGAGGGCACAAATAAGTCTAACTGCAAAGGAGTATTGTCGATAATCGTTAATAATGGCGCTCCAAATGCCACATTTTCATAGGGATTTGCTAGCCTTTGTACAACCCAACCATCGTATGGTGCCTCAACCACACACCGCTGAACAACCACTTGGTTCAAGTCATTGGTCGCTTTTGCTTTTTCCACTTCTGCAGCCGCTATCGCGACATCCAATTTACTGGCCGCTGACATTTTAGCAAGTTTTAACTGTGCCTGATAAGTTTTCTTGGCAATTGTTAGTTCTGCCTCACTCATTTGCAAATTAGCCTGCTGCTCTTTACAGTCAAATGCTAGTAAGACCTCCCCTTTCTTAAATAAATCACCCTCATCAACATTAAATTGAGTAATACGACCATTCATTTGACTTGAAAGCTGTGCTTCATTTTGTGCTACTAATAATACCCGTATATCGCCTTCTAGCTCAGCACGCTTCTGGTTTGAGGGTTCTGCTTGCACTTCTGTGATAAGCGTAAAAACAATACCAACAATAATATTCCCACGTTTTTTTAATATCCCTATCATTTTGTTTGCATCACCCTGACACTGATTTGTCATATTAATCACTGTAAAGACTAATTCTCCTTCTATTTACTTTATACTCGAAATGTCTCTTTTAAAAATAATTACTTCAAAAATAGTTAGGATGGCCACAAGATGTTACTGGCAGCCAAGGAGTAAAACAGTGGAAAGAACGATAGAAGTGTAACACTTATTTTTTTAAGTCATCTTATTTTTTTTTGCGTTTTTTGACTTTCTTTTTTGCTACTGTTTTTTTCTTCATAGGCAGGCAGGCCTCAAACCGCTGTTGTAAGTTTTTGACTTTTTGTTCTTTGCGTGCATGGAGATGGGGCTCCTTAGCAGACACAAAATCGATTACTTTATCATCACTCATAACTTGCCTATCTTGCTTCACTTGTGGCTTGCATATTAAAGCTGCCCTTAACTACCCTGGCGATTGCGTTCCACCAAGTTCGCCCCCGCCTTTCTCTTCAGCCATAAGTCGATGGGCTTAAATCACTTATCTAAGTATAACCAGATGCACCTTCATTATGAACCTTCTTCATTGCTGAAATAGCGTACAACTTACAGATGTCTATACATTGAATAACATAATTTACTTGCCAAAAGCGTGCCTTTGCTTTTAACTGGCTATTTTCTAATCGCAAAAAAGTAGTTAGTCCAAACAGGACACTGGCGGGATAGTGGTAAAGGGGGAGTTGTGACAGAAGTGTTAAGCCTATCTCTGATTGCTGTTTTTATACCCACTTTTTTCTTTATATCCGTAACACCAGGCATGTGTATGATGCTTGCCATGACCATGGGCATGACAATTGGCGTAAAACGCACGTTGTGGATGATGTGGGGGGAGTTACTGGGTGTCGGCATTGTGGCCACCGCATCGGTTTTTGGGGTGGCCACCTTAATGCTGCAATACCCTAATATTTTTGAAATATTTAAATTTGTAGGCGGTGCCTACTTGGGCTATTTAGGCCTACAGATGTGGTTGTCAAAAGGCAAAATGGCTTTTAACCTTGACCAACCCAACCAGCAAGAGGCGGGTGCGTTAAGTTTGGCTTGTCAGGGGTTTGTTACTGCAATTGCCAACCCCAAAGGTTGGGCATTTTTTATCTCTTTGTTGCCTCCTTTTATTAATCAAGCCTTGCCGCTAACTCCTCAGCTGATAATGTTGCTCACAATGATTTTATCTATTGAGTTGTTATGTCTAATACTTTATGCCGCAGGTGGCAGCTCTTTAAGCAAGCTTTTGCAACAAAGTGGTAAGGTACAATTTCTTAATCGAGTCTCCGGCTCATTGATGATAGCTGTTGGTTTATGGCTTGCCTTTGGTTAGCACTGCATAACGAAAACAGTCAGTGGTATGGTCATTAACCATGCCTATTGCCTGCATAAAAGCATAGCAAATCGTCGACCCTACAAATTTAAAGCCTCTTTTTTTCAAGTCTTTACTCATTAAGTCTGACTCCTGAGTACTGGTGGGTACATCTTGGATTGAAGCCCATTTATTTTGAATGGGCTTACCATTTACAAATGACCAGATATAACTATCAAAGCTACCAAACTCAGCTTGCATTTGTAAAAATACTTTAGCATTGACCACTGCAGCATTTACTTTCAGCTTATTCCTGACAATATCAGGGTTTTCCAATAACTTAGCTACCTTTTTATCTGAATAATTGGCAATTTTCTTAGCATTGAACTCATCAAATGCCTTTCGATAGCCTTCTCGTTTGGCTAAAATAGTTGACCAGCTCAAACCAGCCTGAGCCCCTTCAAGAATTAAAAACTCAAATAGTAGTCGATCATCATGTACAGGTACTCCCCATTCATTATCATGGTAATCTATTTCCAGGGGTGTTGATTTAACCCAGCCACACCGATTCATTAAACCTCCTAATCAGTCTATCAATAGTCTAGGACAACGCTAATAACTGTTTGCGGCCATATGTTATAGAATAAAATGGGGATGGAAAAGCACTTTTCTAACGCCCCTTACAACACTGGTAAATATTTACTCTAATTTAAACTAGTAGAGGAAATGATATAATCCACGATATTCCAGTATCATCATTCACCTCGTACGAAAAGCTACCTTTCAGTTCTTGTTGTACAAATAGTTCTATTACATACAACTCAAAGGCTAGCTTTGTATATGGGCTACTACGGTCAGTTTTATTTTGAATGGTACTCATTGCATACGATACCACAATGACAACATCCATATTTTTTTTATAAGCACTGGTTTTTAAAGAGCTAGGGTTGTCTAGTTGATAAATCAAGTAGAAAACCACCCATAACAGTCTGCTAAGTACCGTCGACTCGGCACTAAAAATAATGTCTTCCTCTATTACTAAGTGGTTCCTTTTCAAAAAGGAAGAAGTCTCTTTAAAAATATCAATTAAATCATTTTTATAAAAAAATACTAACTCTTCCTTACCTTCCAGCCGAAACATATCACTCACATTATCAGAAAATACCATTGACGATGTAATTATTTGTTTAGTTTTATTCACAACAACTTTTAGTTCTTTTAACAACTCATCAACAGCAATATTCATTTCTTTTATATCGCCAATGGCACCATAAATCATACTTATTTCATTGATGTTGTTTTCACAGTCATTCAAAATATTTGCCAGCTCATTATTTACCCGAAAAACTACACTTCGAGCAAAGTTTTTTTCATGTTTTGCCTGCAATAATCCATAATCTGCTATATATTCATCTTTTAGCAGCTTTGGCTTATCTTCCTGCGCTTGCTTTTGCTCTTCTTCTACCGTTTTAACATCTATAACATAGTTACACAATTTATTAATACTATTGATCAGCGTATTTATTTCTCCTAAATTTTCTTGATCCGTTAATACTACTAATTCTTTATTAAGTAAAATCTCTTTATGCCTGTCGAGCTGATCAGAGATATTAACAATATGATTAGTTACTAACTTCCAAAAAACGAACAGTATGACAAATGAAACTGCAAGGGTCTTTAGACAATTTAGTAAAAATATAAATACAAGCTTTTCAAGTAATCCTATATAGATGTTTTCAAAATCATAAAAAACCCTTAGCACACCTAGGCTAATTTCTGTAGAATCATCTCTTGTATACAAAAGCTCGAAATCATACTTTTTTAGAAAAAAATCTTCACTTGCTTCTTCGCCATAAACAACAGATTTTTTATTAGGTATATTAACTTCTACTCGGATAACTTCAGAAACTTTCAATAGTGATTGAAGCTGAACCTTAACCTGTTCATCATCAAGGTTCCACAGCGATACTACAATGCTTGGCACACTGGCAATTTTTATTTGCTGAAGGGTTCTTTCTATACGCTGGATGTCTTGATAGTAGTCGTATACTAGTTGAGATATAGTAATGATAAAAGCAATGAGCGTACTAACTCCAATAGTAATAAAAAGCAACTTTCTTGCTATTGGGCTACGGCCATACTTTTTAAAAAACATACTCTTACTTATACCCAATGCGAATGACTTTTAGGGCAACTGTCGAATGATGAACCTCCATAAACCGATAGATGAGCTAATAGGTGATTGAGGTGACAGTTAAACACGCTATTCATTAACTGCATTTCCACCACCCTTACCCTCCAACCCAGATATGTTTTCTATTGTAGCATATATGAATTAAGCTTAATTAAATTATTTCGAATTTGAATAGCCTCTTCCTCCTTATTACAAGCTTATCTGAGGTGTCAGGTTTTTTTTACTATGTGAATCTCAATATAGTAGCTAACAACCAATAAGCTACAACTGCCAGAAAACAAAAATAAAGCTAAATAACCCGCTGTCCATATACCAAAGGACTTTCACCCATAAGCTCACTTTAGCTTATTACATGTAACAGTATAATCAGGGCAATTGATTCAAAGCAGTTAGTTTGACAATAAGTCCTGATAACAACCTTTAAGCATGATTCACGAGACGTATAGATTACAAAAAAATAGCTATCCTAAGACAATATGCCTATTTAAAAGAGCAATAAAATGATCGATCTCTATTGTGAGCGGCTGGGGCCAGGTTTGCTTGCTGAGCCCATCAATGCACTAACTAATATTGCTTTTTTTATCGCTGCTTGGGCAAGCTGGAAAATAACCCAATCGTTACAGGGCATACATTATGCCAGCTATTTACTGATCAGCTTAATCATCATGATTGGGACTGGTAGTAGCTTGTTTCATACCTTTGCTACTCCCTGGGCAGCACAGGCAGATATTATTCCCATTCTCTTATTTCAATTGTGCTTTGTTTGGTTTTATAGCCTCAAGGTTATGCGACTGAATTACAGCAAATCTGCTGTTCTTGTAATTGCTTTATTTTTAGCTAGTCATTTCAGCAGACAATACCCTAACCTCCTTAACGGTTCACTCATGTATGCTCCAACATTATTTGCCATCGCAATGCTTGCTGTGTTTCACTTTCGTCAGCAAAACAACAGCCCTCTTATTCTCATCTGGGCAACCGCGGTCTTTATAGCATCTCTCTTTTTCCGCACAATAGACAACGCTATTTGCCCTTATGTAGTCATTGGCAGTCATTTTCTTTGGCACCTTTGTAATGGTTTCCTGATTTATCTAACCATGAAAGCCTTGTTTACAAACTGGCCAGACCAGTGACTGGCACTGGATAGATGATATCCCCTCCTCCTTATACCACTACCCTCTGCCTTATAGCTCACCCCCCAGGACCCACATAACTATCTGAAATATATATAATTTCTCATACTTATTACTAATTAGACAGACACTACAACTAAAGCTTTTGACATAAAATGACATTACATGTAACATGCACACCAACAAAAGACATTTTATGTCAAACATACCTAAGGAAGGGTGCCGGTATAGAGAGGTAATCCATTATGCCATTTCTTGATAACGCTTATGTAAAAGCTGGATTGTTCTTTTTTGTACTTTATCTAGCCATACAAGGTATTAACGACGTTAATTTACTCGGCCTGTAAGTAAAAGATTCGACAAGGAGATTGATAGCATGATGATTTATAACCCCACCACTGATGAAACATTAGTAGCCACATGCCCTAAATGTAACTCAACAGTTAAGCGGTTTTATTTCGATATATTGGGCTGTCCTACTTGTGGTCACCCTCAAAAAGAGAAAGAAACCAACGAAAGCTAGTTCTTTAAATAATTAAAGGTTTCAGAGGATTTAGCCACATAGTCTGCTGTACTTTTTAAGCAAATAGTAGCAAAGAATATGACCAGCCTCATAATATCTATACCCATCATAATTGATGGGTAATTATTTCCAGGCTGGATTTTTACACCTAAAAATGATGCATTATGGGTATACCATTCGTTTTGATAGGCTCAGTCCAAAAGCTTTTATATGGCCATCAATATTTGCAGAAATTATCAGTTTAAACCTACACTTAATAATACGGTTACCCGGAAGTGCCAGGCTGACATGTTCATGAGATATTCATACCACTTATTATTAGTCCTTCTTAGTATTTCAATATTATCCAGCCAAGCCAAGTCAAATTACAAAATTGCAGTTATCCCCAAAAGCACTAATCATGTTTACTGGAATTATTTTTATATAGGTACTCGGCAAGCGGCTCAAGAATTAAATATTAAAATTATCTGGACAGGTCCTAGAAAGGAAGGCCAATCTCAAGTCGGTTATATTCGACGGTTGCAAAAAAGTAATATAGATGCTCTTATTATTGCTCCTGGCCATCACTCTAAGCTGGTGCCAACTATAAACAAGTTGATAAGCTCCGGAATAAAATTCATTATTATCGACTCCGAAATGGATAACAGTAATTATACTCATTTAATAGCAACAGATAACTATCAAGCGGGCTCCCAAGCAGGTGAGTACCTTTCCAGTTTATTAAACAAGAAAGGTCGTATTATGTTGCTGCGCTACAAACAAGGTAATCGCTCAACCCAGCAAAGAGAACAAGGCTTTTTAGATACCTTAAAAAAATACCCCTCAATGGAAATAGTATACGATGATTATGTTGGTACATCAGCAGGCTCAGCCTATCACGCCTTATTTCCTATCTTTAAGAGAGCATCAATAATCGATGGGGTTTTTGCCTCCAATGAGTCATCAACCATTGGTTTATTGCGTGCCTTAAAGAAAACAGGGTTTAGCGGTAAAGTGAAAACCGTTGGGTTTGATATCAATGATGAACTGGTAGCGGCGCTAAAAACAGGTGAATTACATGGGACAATGCTTCAGCAACCCATTAAAATTGGTTACCTCAGTGTTAAGCAGGCTTATGAAGCTCTTGAAAAAAAATTAACAAAAAGCAAAACACTGGTTAAGACAGTATTGGTTACCCACGAAAATATCAATAGTAAAAAGATACAGTCACTATTATACATCAACACTAAAAAAGTAATGGCTAATTACTCTAATACAGAGGATCTGTTAACCAAATTTTTTGTTTTACTGCGGCTAATATACCAGCAGTCTGGTCAATAATTAGATTACCAGGCTAAAAAAAACCTTTATCTAACTGCTTATACAGTTCAGCCAACTGATGCAGTTGATCTTCTTCGTATACGTCTTGTTCTGTTAACGGCTCCCAAGTCAAATAAGGATCAATTGCTTGAGTAAAACCAGCGACTCTAGCCAGCTGTAAATCATACCTATTAGCCGATAAATCCGACCAGTTATAGTTAAAATTCCAGTGAGCTAATTGTTCTGAGCCATGTGCTTGTGCGGCTTCGGTTGGTGTCAGTTGCCGGTTAAGAATTTTTACATCCCCCAAACTACCTTGGAAATACTGCTTTTTATCAAATCCCCCATTTAATTGGTCCTGCTCTTGACCAATGATAAAACGACCCACTGAATCCAATTTACCATGATGCTCCGTGGTAACAGAGTCCCGTAGCTGGCCATCAACATAAATAGCTAACTTGCCCGTGTTGTTATTCCAGCTAGTCGTCACATCATGATATTGGCCATCCAGTAGCTCATTGGCTTTAACAGCGGTTGTATATTGCTTACCCTTTATCCATACATTCAAGCCACCGGGGTAAACGCCTAATAAAAACTCATTAGCAGTACGACTGCCAGCATAAGACATTAAGGGTACATAATCACGACCACTTAGCTGTTGGCGATCAGACTTAAATGACATTTGTACGGTAAATTCATCTAACCCCGCAAGCGGTGAGTTTTCTAGAGTCAAATATTGGTCATTACCCCCTTGGTTTAAGGTAACCGCGCCATGAGCCATGGCAGAATATTGATTTGGCATTTCCCCCTCTACCTGGCTACCATCATAGCTCTTCAAAATTAACTTGGGTTTATGTTGTAAATAGTCAGGTAAAATAATAGTCAGGGTTTTATTGTCTTCACTATGAGGGGCTTTGCCTTCGATAATAAAACTATTTTGTTCATAGCGATATGTTGCTTCCTTCAAGGCAAAAGGTACCCACAAAGTTGTTTGCTCACTATTATTAGCATTAACCACCTTAACTCCCTGAGCATTCGAAGCAAAGCGAACCTGATTACGACCAGTGCCGGTGTCAATTTGGTCATCCCCCCAGGAACTGATAATAATGTCGTCGTCTTCTCCGCCAATCAGCACATCATCAGCCAAACTATCTCTTAATGTGTCATTCCCTGCTCCGCCTATCAAAATGTCGCCATCAGTTAATGTATAACTATCTGCGTGAGAAACAACCGTATGTTTTGCCTGTAGCCGATCATCACCTGCCTCACCCGTTAGCGTATAACTGCCTTGCTCTCGCTCAGTTGTGTATAAATCATCGGCACTGTTTGTACCAGTGATCACCGTACTCTTTGATAAAACAGCATTTCCTCGCTTATCCAACTCAATAGCAGACTGACCACCTTTTTCATCAACGATAGAAATATGTTGATAGGCTTCTCCTTTAAAAAACTGTTTTATTCTTACAGTTTCCTGATGGCCATTATCTTTCAGCCCTTTAACTAATAAGTCATCATTATGACGAGTTAACAGAATATTATCGCGTCGCACCCCTGCCAATACCAAATAATCTTGTTCATAGCTTGCTTGGCTATTAACATCAGATGCCTGAACGGGTATAGCAATATTATTAATTACCTTTTCAGCAGGGTTAGCGGTTGTATCACCATTTCTGCCAATAATATAAGTATCTTGCCCTTGATTACCTGTCGCTTGGTCATTCCCTTGATCCAGCATAAAGACATCATCTTTATTACCTCCCACCATCACATCATCACCCTGCCAGCCAGTGGGAATTAAGCGAGTAAACTCCGGTATTGTGTAGGTTTTGGTTGTGCCATCGTTGGCTGTCACCTGAACCTTTGCTTGATTACCCGACAAGTCTTGGGTAATTTTTTGAATATTATCTGGGTTTTGTCGAGCGGCAACAAAGCTTGCTGCCATAGTCGGATTAAATGGACGCTGACTAGAAATGGTTGCCGCCCACTCTGGTACCACTAAAAAGCCATCCCGTGTAACCATACTGAACTGATTTTGTAATTGTTTGGTACCATTAGGTAAGGTTTTATAAGCATCTTTAAAACGCAGGGTTAATTTTTCATTATTGTCCCCAGTAAAATCCATTAGTATGTCATTACCTTCTAATCGAGCCGCCCCCATTTCATTAATATCATAATCCAAGTAGAGGGCATTCACTTCGGTTAAACCCGCTTCTTCTTTTACTGTCACTTCACCTTTGCTTCGAGTGACATAGTAGGTATCAATACCTTGACCACCCTCAGCATGATCACCGCCATGGAGGAATAAAATATCATTACCCCCTCCCGCTTTTAAGGTGTCACCCCCACCATTACCATTCAGAGTATTGGTTTGATCATTACCAATTAGCTCATCAGCCGTTTTTGCCTGCCCTATCGCATTTTCAAAGCCACTAATAGTAGCCACTTTCTTATTGGAGCCTCGGTAATGTACTTCACCTTGCTGGAGATCAATTTTATATCCCGTATCTTCCGTTCGATCAGTTAAATCGCCCTGAGCAATAACCGTGTCATTACCCTCACCTGCCGTTAATTGACTAGCTTTATTGGGCGCTGCACCGCCAGATAAAATAAAGGCGTCATCTTTTTTACCACCAGTAAATGATTTTTCACCCTCACCCACTACAAAAATATTCCGTTTATTGGTAAATCCTTTAGCTGTATCCTTCCCGGTACCAAGATTGATAAATGCTGCTTTATTGTCACTTTGTTGGGTTGCTTGTACAGCAGCCGTATTACTGCCAGCATTTTCAAAGCTTTTCACTTTTACATCATGATTAGGCGTTACCTCCCGGGTTCTGGTTTCATAAACGGGTGCCATGCCCAATTTTCCTACTGGCCGAGAGCCAACTTTCACTCGATAGCTTTCTTTTCTAGGTGCAACTTCTTTTTTGGTTTGGTCACCTTGCTCATCCGTTTGATTCTGGTAGTAACGAATTTGCGCATGGCCTGTTACACCATTGGATAAATCCACATTGTCATCGCTTTCTTCTAGCGTAGGTTCATGCTTATAACGTGCGACATTTTCATACCAAACTCTGCCAATCCCTGCATAACCGCCACTACTTTCTCGCCTGACTCTTTCATAATATTTGGTTTCTTTAACTTCAGCCTTACCTTTTGAATAAACCACTGTATCAACGGTATCCTGCATATTATCCAACTGCCCGACAGAACCCTCCCTTAGCCCCTTATCGAATAACTTACGTCCTTCTACTTTCGCTTTTGCTAGCCCATAACGCCTCACTACATCCTCGTCTAGCTCTTTACCCCAAAAAGCATACCAGCCATTTCGTAAGCGTTCTCCTGCCGTTAAACTGATATAGTCGTCTATTTCATCAATTTGTCTGACTGCACTATATATTTGTCCACCAATCGCTAATATGGCAGCCGCAGCAACACCAATAGGGCCTGCAACGGCAGCGGCAGTGCCACCAATGCCAATTGCTATGGCAGTAGCAATCCCCACCACTGCACCACTTACCGATAAAGAGCCATTCACAATTAAATCCTGACGCTTTTTTGGATCAGTTTCTGAAGCCAGCTTTTTAAAGGAGTCAACTGCCGAATAAATATCAAACCCCGAGGTTAATACCCCCAATACAGCACCACCCGCTCGCATTAATCCAGTGCCTAGTTTACTGGCGAACTTCCCTGCCGTAGAAGCCGACGGCCCAAAGCGATTGACCAGTGACAAACCGGCTTTTTGCAGCCCTTTTTCTGCTAGAGGCTCTAATAAGTCTGCCGCTAAACCACCCGCAGCCAAGCCAATTTCTTTATTAATTTCACTTTGATCAACACCTGGCTGATTACTTCTACGTAAGGCATTAAATATCCCCATGATATTTTGATAATAACCATATCCCTGTAAACCTTTGCCTACTTTATTCGATACAGCATTCGCAGTTGCCAAATGGCTAGTTGCTTTTAATTTAGTGGTTAATGATTGCCAAAAGTCTGGAGCAACATTTAATTGACTATTAATATGTCGGTCGACAGCATTAATAAAATCATCCGCAATAGTGGTCTCTTGTCCTTCTGTTAAATGGGTTAATAAAGCCTGAGTGGAATCACTTCCCCGTTGCTGGATGACAGTTTTTAACCATTGGGCTGCAGGGGTTAGCGTATTATCAAGCGTCTGTACCCGCTGAGTCACAAACTCACCTAACTGACTACGATCAAACTGCAATTGGTTAACATTGCCTGCTTGCTGCAGAGTTTGTACATCAACTGCCGTTAGTCTCCGCCCCGCCACGCTGGCGCCCATATCATACAAGGTTGTCCATTTAATTTTTTGTCCGTTAAATTCAGCTTCACCCAATTGTGCGAGTCTATCGCGCTCTGTCATGAGTTGTTCAGTATTAACAAACTGATTCAATTTAGCGGCCTGCTGGGCTAAAGCCGTATTATCTGAATTTAACTGAAACACACTAAACGTTGGTTTATTGTGAGTTTGCTTCGTCTGATACAGCTGTGCTAGCGACTGGTTAGCCTGGCTACTCAAAGATAGATTTAAGTGTTTAGTTAACACCTGTTGTAAGTTGGTTGTGGAGGCTACTTCTACATCAGCAAAGTTAGGATCATAAAAAAAGAACTGCTCTCCCTTCTTCGCTACTGCAAGACTGTGATTACCGGTATTTAATACTAAATATTGATCCCCTTTAGCAGCAAGCCGACTGACAAGATCACGAACCGTTAAATCACCCACTGCCTGGAGCGGATTATTGTTACCACCGGTTTGACTGGTTGCATGTAATTGATCAATTAATGCGGCAAATTGATTAGCATCCGCCACTTCCTTATTGCTAATCCCTTCATCCATTGATTGTTGATAAATCGCTGAATGAATGACCAAGGTTTCAAACAGCTTATTTTTCTTGGCTACCCCATTGTCCTGGCTCAGCAGTTGTAGATAAGCCATTGCCAGTCCAGTACAACGGCCTTTAGGTTGATTAGACTGACTGAGCTGAACATACAACGATTGTGGTGCAAAATTCACCTTTGCATTAGGCGCTACCTGTTGTTTGAACTTAGTTGCACCTTCCAGAACAAACTGATCCCATGACAACAAATATGCTAACCCTCGTTGCCCTGTTGGCCCAGTTAAACGATCACTGGCGACTAACTCGGCCGGGCTGAACTGATTCGCTTGGTGGATAATGGCAGCTAATTTAGCTGGATTATCAGCCAGCGTTTGCAGTTGGTGTTGTTGGCTGGTTCGATCACCTGGGAAATATTCATTAATTAACAATCGCTGGGCAGGATTCAGTCGATTTAAGGTTAATTCACCTGATATTAACAGATGAATTAAATCGCCTACTTTTAAGGTACACAAGCGAGGGCTTTGGCCTATACGAGGCTGAATTGAATGAGCATTTTCTTGCCGCTGAACAATCCGTTGCACCGCTTCACCATTAAAGGGTGATTCACCAGCGAAAGTAGCAAATCCACTATACCCGGATTGCATTTTTTGTAGTATTTGATCCCCAAAATGTCGTACTACCTGCATAGCTTCTGTTTGGGTTAATAATCGATTTTGATAAGCCAGTCGACCACGCACAAATTGTAAAATAGTGCCAGGGGCCTGACTTTCTGTCGAAGCGACTTGATTAGTCGTTTGAGTTAATAAACGAGTAACATCAGCATGCCGTTGACTGGCTAAATGGGCCCGCTGATAAAGTTGCTGCTGGTATGGGTTGAGTTTTGGTTGCTGCTGTTTTAGCTCAGCTAATATACCCGTTACCTGCTTTAAAGCAGTGGCTCTATTATCAACAGGATCATTAATCAACTGGGTTAGTGATGCTTGTTGATCAGCAGATAATTGTTGTGAAAACAGTTCTTGCGTTCTCTGCGCCATACCTTTAACTTCCGTTGGCGTCACTTGATTAATACCTAATACTGACAACTGCCCCAATAATGCTGCTCTGGCAGCTTGAACGGGATCCGCAACCAGCGCATTCATATTATGCTGATTGACACTATCAGCCACATTCAACAAGCGTTGTTGATGGGTTTGCTCAAAGTTATTCAACACCGTTTGTAATTGCTGTGGGGTTTTCGTTAATAATTCACCATCTAATTGATAGCCGTTAGGTGTTGTACGATTGTTATCATAATTAAAACTGATTTTACCGAGCTTTTTCTTAATACTGGTAGCGGCGGCACTTTTGAAGTTAGCTAACCCAATGGATTGGCCAAACGCACTGTTATTTTTAGCACTGGCACTGACTTCAATGGACTTAATCCGAAACTGGGTTCGGTCATTCAGCAGCGTTGATAACTGAATAGACGCCTCAGGGTCATTGCTGGCCATTAACCGAGCCACTTGTAATTTTGCATGCTCTGTTAACTCCATAGTGATTTTAGCTTCTGTAGCATCACTCTGTTTTAAGGTATTCACCAAGGTTTTCAGCTCAGGATGCTGTTCCATCCACTCATGCAATGTACGGGAACTGCTTGGTTGTTGCTGGTTAGGATAAAACTGAGCCCCCGCCCAGCCAAGCAAACTACGCTCATCTAAGCGCGACAAATTGCTCATTGTTTTGCCAAAAGAAACATCACTGATCGTATACTTACCCTGATCAGCCAACTGTTGTTGTATTGTCAGTGATTCAAGCTGCTGAAGGGTTTGCCGGGCTGATCTAGAATCACCGTCAGCAGCATCCAGCTTTATTAAAGCCTGGCTTAAGTCAAGCCCTTGCAGCTGTTTAATCGCTTCCGCTGCTCCCGCTTCATTCTCACTTTTACTATTGGCAACTCGATTTAATACCTGCTGTTGTTGTGAGGTTAAATCATCTTTAAACTGTGTTTGTAATTGCCCAACAATTGCTTGCCATTCCGTTAGTTTAACCTGCTCTGCCGGCTTGGCTGTGACATCATAACTTTTGCTGGTTTTTGACTCGACGGAGCCACTCCATTTAGCACCCGCAGAATAGCTCAGTGCATTGGTGCTAAATTCGTCATGATCAACACCCAATTTAAAGTGACTGGTCGCCTCAACATCTAAGCCAGCTTTAGTAAAAAAGCGTGGACGATTACTTGAGTGGGACTGGGTTTGCTCGCCATTATCTTTTGTAGTTGTTGACCAATCTTTATTCGCGCTCAGTACATTTAAAGTAAATTTAATACCACCTTTGGCCCTCGCCCAACCATTAACATCAGTAACACCGTCAGTACCCGTGTTTTCACCACTGGCAGTACTGCCACTTCCGGTTAAGCGTGCTTCTGCAACAGCTTGCAAATCTAAATCAAAGCCCCATTTATGACCGCGTTTAACTGCATAGTCATGTCCTTGTGCTAGCAGCTGGGTTGGTTTGAGCTTACCCTGGGTTAAATCATTAAGAAACTGTTCAACTTTTCCGTTATCAATTTCAAAGGCCAGTTGATTATTTTTATCGTGTTTTAAGGTTGGGTTTAATATGCCACCTACCCGAGCAGAAGCAACACCTGGCGTACCAAAATACCCACCAGCGGTTACATTAGCAGGTATGCTCATATCTCGGACAAAAGCCACCTTAATGCCTTTATCCGTTTTTTCAAACGAAAGTCCATAATGCCTTTCTGCTTTAACCCCAGGTTCCAACTCAATCCCGATTGGGCTCACCAACTGTTGCAATTTATTAATAATAAAAAAAGGCGAACTACCACCAGAATAATTACGGTCAAATGTTAAGGTTTCACCTTTTTTTAAATGGGTAATGGCGTCATATAAATTATTTTTCAATTGCTCAGGGGTTTCACTGCCAAAGGTATTGAGTGCATTTTGATAAACAGGGTGGTGGGTCTTACTGAAGGCTTTACTGAAAAAGCGCACGGCATCATAGCTGGACTCCAGTCGATCCAGGTTACTAAAGCCCATATCACTGAACTTTTTAATTGAGCTACTATCATAGCTATCCTGAAGCTCAGTGATCAGCTGTTTTACCTCGTCACGTTTAAAGTGAGTCTCCTGAGTACCATTAATTACTTTAATTAAAGTATCCAAGTCAGCCAAGGTATTACTATTGTGCACAACACGCGCAGTCAATAAACCCACATTATCGTCATAATCACGCCGAGTAAACCCATTATTTTGTCCAGGATGTCTTAAATACAGCCCCTTTTCCTGCATCAACGTTAGTTGTTGTTTTATTATTGATAAAGCCGAATTACTTTCATCACCCTGATAACTTTCCCATAATTGATTGAGTTCTTTGGTTAAATCATGTGAAGTAATTCGGGGGTTTAAGAAGCGACCGATTTTAGCTTTTGTATTACCCGTAAATTGTTGATTGACCTCACCTGACTCAGTGAGTAATCCTTTCTTTTTACCTAGCCGCGTTAAATAAGAGAGCGTGTCAGCTTCTAGCTGTTGCTTTAAGCCCAATAGCTGATCTTTTTGTTCCTGAGTAATACGCCCAACGTTAAATGCCTGCTCAATACGTGCCGACAACGTTGGCTGTTGTTCTGACGGATTAACCGACAAGTGCTGTATTAATTGATTAAAGCTATTCCCTATTTCACTATATAAAGGTGTTAGCCCCTCTCTTCCTCTAGCCCGATGCTGAAAATGATAGCCAATGGCTTTTAATGGCCTCGGCCAGTGTAACCAATTGGTTTTCTTATGATATAAATGAGCAGTTAAATAATCTTTTTTATTGATTCCTTCACTGCTAGGATTACCACTCTCTACACCCACAAAAGCAAAATTACCTTTGGCAGTCAGCCCCGTACCTGGTAACCTGACCTGATCAGCATCCTGCTGTTTTAAACGCTGAAATAATTTGTCAACGATTGCTTCCTGAGGAATATCAACCAGTTGACCTTGGCTGCTCAAAGTTTTATGAATAACAAGCTGACTATCACCAGACGCTTGATTTTCTAGCACAACGGCTAGTTCACCGGTCGAGGTCTGGTTTAGCCCAAGTACTTTTTGGTCTGAAGAAGTAAAGACATGACGCCAGTGATTGTCTGTTTGTTTGAGAATTTCTCCATCTCCAGTTAACCCTATCAAATGTCCCTGCTTATTACTGCTGATTGCTGTTAATCGAGGCGCTGGTGTTATTATATTTGCCTGCTGATTATTTTTATTATATTCATATAATTGCCCTTGATGATCCAGAAAATGAATTTGTCCATCACGCCCCACCGTAAAATCACTGACAACATGATTCGCAATAGTCAAACTATCAGGGGTAAATTGCGTTTGCTGGCGATCATTACCCCAATGTTTAGCTGCCGGTAACCCATACTGAACGGACTTGGTTTGTTGATTAATAGTGACTAATTCATTAATACCTCGCAAGGCGTATAGTTGACCATCTCCCCCTAACCTTAACTGACTTAGATTATGTACACCCGTACTATGCCAACGATCATCACCTCCTGCCCGTTGATAGTGTAATTCTCCATTATGAATGGCATATCTTTCACCTTCTCGGGTTTGAACAAACCCACTATGCCCAATGGTAGCTTTACTTAAACCATCAGAGTTAACAAATAAAGCCGCACTATCTAGTGCAGTACCCACCTGCCACTTATCATTCACATATACATACTGTTGTAGACGCCCGTCTTTTTTAGCCGCTATCTGTAATTGAGGACCTGCATCGGTCATCACTCGCTCAAAACGAATAACCCCATCCACCCCATCAGGCAATCCCACTACTTGAGGTTGTGCACTTCCCGATGTAACCCGATATAATTGCTGATTTTCACCTAATAGCCAGCGCTCATTATTATTGTTAATTAATGCTGTCGCTTTAACCTTGTCAGGTAATACTACAGGTGTCGTCACCAAACGGTCTGCTGTTGAGGTAAAGCTATAATTTTGGTCTGTATCGATAAACGCAATTTGCTGGTTCTGTTGTACGGTAAAGTCTTGAATTAATTTATTTGCTGTCGTTAATCGATAAACAGATGCGGTTGAATTATTATTTAATCGCAAAATTTCATGCCATTCACTTAACGCATAAAGCTGACCATCGCCACCCACTCGTAGTTGCGACACAGCCTTATCATGGCCAGACTCCCACTGCTGTTGACTAGCATTCCACTTGAACAACTGATTGTTTTCCAACAACCAACGCTGTCCATCCGCTGCTGTATAAATACCAGCTGCTTGCCTAACAAACTGTGGTAACAACGTTTGAACCGTTTGACTTCCCTGCTCAACACCATTACTAAGGACTTTTAAATGACCTTGTACTAATGCTAAATCTAATTTAGGTTTGATTTGTTGATAATGTCTACCTTTAGCACTGACTTTATCCTGCAATATCAATTTCGCAAAACTGGCTTCACTTGAACGGGAAATACTTGTAACGCCCTTATCATGCTTGGCTTGATATAAATAACCCACATTATCTACCGAATATAAGGTTCCATCCTGGGCAGCTTCAATAGCTTGATAACGGTTATTACCTTGATTTAATAAAGCAGAGAATGCTTGATTATATTGAAATTTTTCCTTCCCCTCAGCACCTCGGTTAAATTGATAAAGAGTTCCTTTTTTACTTAATATCCAGAGTTGCTCACCATTTCCCGACACTTTAACCTGTTTAATATCGATATTTTTTGGTAATTGGATATTAAGCTTATCGCCACTGACTAAAGAAACCACCAGTTTTAATCGTGATAGTAATGGCTTTTTAAATTGGGTAACTTGCTGATCAGAAGGACTTGTTGAGGTTGAGTATTGATGCCCAGAAAACTGTTGTTGAGAATCAGCTATGACTGTAGACGCTCGACGAGAGGCTCGATGACTAGTGGCCTCCTGACTGGCACCCGCTGCCACCATCGGTCCCAAGCGCTTAGCCAGTTTTCGAAAACCTTGCCGGCCTGGACTATTTCTTCTCAGTGGCCGCTGGTCGGGGGTATCTTCAACACCTAAATCATTAGTCTGATTAATAGCATTGGGGTGATCAACAGTAGGGGTAGGCATCGTTTAACTCCTAACAGCACATATTTAATGTGATATTTAATACACATTAAATATTAATAGCCATTTCGACCCATTATTTTTATACGATATCCAAAGTAGATTTTGTACACTTTGGATATCTTGGGCCTGCTAAATGGCCTTTGTTTTTTTATCGTTAAATCCATTATGCAGGGAAACGTTAAACATCAATACTGGTGGGAGGAACTATAAAAGCCAACTATATCACAGTTGAGTTTGGGTAATCGCTTTTTAGGGTGGGTCTATCTAGACACAAAGATAATACAAAAAATAGCATGGATCACTAGCCCCTGCTATCAAAAAGACAGATTACAACCTCATCACAAACCACTCAGGCTGCTTAATCGCTTTTAAATAACGACGAGACACCTTATCTTTCATTAAAAACTCTGGTGTTTCTGTTGTTTGTTTAAAGCCAAACTGTTTCGGTAGTTTTGTGTACATTGACCGAGGTGGGCTTGAACCTATATCTTTAATTTTTTTCCCCGTGTCATAGGTGTGATAGTAGATAGTGGTAATACCTAACTCTTCTCGAATCAATTGAATCACAGCAGCTAATGCAACTTCTGACCATACTTGTTGATAAGGTTTTAATGCTGTCTGTACATATTCGGCAAGTTCATTATGACTTCCACCAATGCCATACCATACTTGACTGGGTTTAGTATTAGGATTGTTTTTTCTTTTTTCCTCTAGCTGCTTTAAAGCACTATTTGCTTCCCGTAACCAGTCATTTTGTATTTCTTCAATTAACGCTTCATTGGTGGCTAAATCAAAGTCCAGTCTTACCCATGCCATGGTATGACGGCCTTTATTATTAATAGGGTGTCCACTGTTTTCAAATGGGCCATAAGTCATATTTTCAGGCTTAATTAAGCGTTTATATTCATCCAAGTGTTCACCAGTAAAATTAACCTGAAGTACGAGATTAGACTGATTACGAGACGTTTGATCCCAGCCTCTATCACTCTCACCCCAGCAATCCAAGGTTAAAGTAAACATTAGTGGTTTATCATGCCAGCAACTGGCTAGCTGATCGGCGCTAATCTCGCCATTACCATAACCTGCCAAAGCATTTTTTACCGTATTTTTATTAAAAAACTGACTAAATTGGCTTTGCTTTAATTGACTCAGTTTACCCGTTGATCGATTATTTCTTTGTAATTCATAACGCAATAAATCAAAGCAATAGCGATCTTTATGATAGTAAAATATGCGCCTTTCGTCGCCTAAACAGGCGATAAACTCTTGTATTTCTTTCTTGTCCATAATATTGAAAACTAACAATATAAAATAGCAAATACATAAGGATTAAGTTTCCTATTGACGTTAGAGCACCTCTAATAATTCTCTGCAAAACCTGACGGGTTCTTATCCAAGACGACCAGAGGCAGCAAAACAGCAAATTAGAAAATAAGTTATTAGAAGTGCCATAGCTACATAACCGACACGCCCATAACCAGCACGTTCATCACTAGTCACCAGTCAAATAGCCCATGCAAACAGATACTGTCAGCTGAAATGACAGACAGGCAAGCAGTATTCCTCAGTAACAAATATTACTGTCGAAAGGACTAGTTAATTGTATCGGTTGTAGCTATAAGCCTAACGTAAGTGTTAGCTAAAGGGGCGATCAGCAAAGAAGCCCAATGCTATTACAATCAAGCGAACTATCATCATTTGAGCCTCCTACTGTCTATCAGTGTGTCTATCAGTGAAATAAATAGTTATCAATGAAATGAAAGGTATAAGATATTTGGTATAGGGCGGGGACTATATAAGGTTTATACTTGAAATGCAACTATACTCTTTGCGAATCGACTCCCCCATGCACCTTAGTGACCCTATCCGGATTGCGATTGATTTCCAATGAGTCATGGCCCACTGACTGAAATCGAAAAGCTAAACAGCCAGGTTGTCGCCTAATTATATTTTTTCTGAATATTAATAACCACTAAAAAATGCTGTTTATATTTTCAAGTTTTTCTTCACTGTTTTGTTAAAGCAAATATCCTGTGATTTACATCCTATATATTTCTAGCTAATTAGAATAATGTAAATCTCACCTATTGTTGACTACATATTTCGTATAATTTTCTGACAACCATCAATAGAAAATGAATTAATAGCTCTGTAAACAATGTAAAGGGTTTAACTACATCAATAATGGACTATAAGAGAAATGACTAACCAATACTAACACTATAATACTTATCACTGTCTCCAACATTTGATCCAATTTAACTTGTTACTATAACTACACCCGTAGCAACTACACATGATCATGCCAAATAATAGGACCTAGTTGATTTTTATCTTCATTAAATAGCCCAAGGAAATCCTAGCACCATGCGTAATCAATCAAAAATGGCTTTTAAACAATTCACAGTTAGCTCACTGCTTGTCTTTAGTTTGGCAAGCGTTACGATTAATTCTCACGCGGAGTCCAGCTTATCCGCTTTTCAATTTAATGAGGATCACTTAATTTATACAACAGATGAAATGCTCTCATTTGATGTAACAACTTATCTTCAGCAGAACGCTCCTCACTTGACAGAATATGCTGAAGTGATTTCACATTGGAGTGGATACAGCAGTATCAGCCCTCGCTTGCTAATTGCATTAATTGAGTACAATACTGGCTTGATCAGTCATCCTGAGCGTTTAGCAAAGACTCAAAATAAACCGATGGGAGCACTTTCGAAGCAAACCGGATTTGCTGAACAAGTCAAAGATGTTGCTATCAGGCTAGCAACAGGCTACTACCAGAATTTAGCCAAACAGTTAACGGCTGGCTCCAAACAATCTGCCAATAAGGGTGATAACCTGAATGCGTTAGTCAAACTGTTATCTACAACACCCATAGTGACAACGACTATCGGTAATGGCACCATAACCCCATCAACACTTGATCAATTTCTTGAAGTATATTTACGATTATTTCCTGATAATAACCAGGACAATAAGCGACCTAGTATAGATAATAAAACACCATTAACCACTCAGTTAGCTTCGGTTCCACCTGCAAACTATTTTCAACTACCCTTTCCAATTGGTGAGTATTGGTGGATGAGTGGCAGCCATAGCAACGGTACTTCAACCAACTACCCACAAACCTCGGTTAATTTTCATCAAGACGATTCACTAACAACTACCCTAACCAATAACCCAGTGGTTGCTGCTGCACCCGGTAAAGTTATTCAGCATTCAGACTGTACAATAGAAGTTATTCATGCCAACGGCTGGTCGACGGTCTATACCAATATCAATAATATTCAAGTAGCCACGGGAGATCAGGTAAAACGTAATCAGCAACTGGCTGAGTACGGCAACAACCCAGACCAAACTAGCTTATGTCAACTGGACCAAAATACGCCTGCCCACCAACAGTTCAGTATGAAACAAAGTGGCCGTTATATTCATTTAAATAATGTGCAATTATCGGGCTACACCATTAATATTAATCCCAATAAAAAGAGTTATGATAGTAACTGTAGCCAATTTTGGTTAATTCGAGATGAGACCAAACACTGTGCTGGCCGTATTTATAACCATGGTATTGACCAATACGACAATAGCCTACCAACAAACAGTCAACAACCCACTACTGAGCCCACCAACCCTTTACCCGGTGCAGGCAAGCTACCTGTGACTGATCCACAAACGGCCAACTTCCTAACTCCCTCGTTATTCCCTGGTTTACCAGGCCTGCCCGATATCATTCCGATGTCAAAACTCGCCTGTCAAATAGCCAGAGCGGTTTGTAATGCAATACCTGGTGGCGTTATTAGCAGTGGTTCTCAGGTAAACTATATTACTCAACCTTTACCTATCAGCGCTCAGAATGAACAAAACCCACATGCCCAAGGTGCAATGCCAAATATGCAAGACATTTGCCCTATTATAGAAACAGTATGCGGGATTGTTGATACATTACCAGGGATGACTCTTGAAGCAGCTAGTAACCGCCAATAAATATGTAAAGGAGAAAAACTCTTACCGGTTTTGAATAAACTCTATTAGTAATAAACACTACATTTATTAAATACCAACAGCCCATACCACTTATCCATAAGTGCTATGGGCTAGACGTTATTAATAAGAAGTCTTTTTTGGTCAGGTTATACTCCATTATTTTTATAACTTTTCCTTTGACTCACTGCTACTATTTAATAGGTGCAATTTAAGGTGGGATTGCCAGCATTCTTGCCAATAGTCAACATTTGGTTGAGTAATAATATTAAATGCAGCAAAACTTGGTAGCCTTTGCATTCCTATATACTGCTGAGTAAAGTGTACCGATGCTAACAGATCGTCAGGTGTAGTATGCTCAAACAACCCATTAATATATGAAAAAGCTTCGACAGGTGCGTTCCAGGTTGTAGACAACAAATAACGCTTATCTGTTAAAAAGCCCCCTTCTCCATACCGCTTGGCATTGCCAAAAAAAAGGCCATGGGCGTAAACATCATCAAAGTATTTTTTCAAACTGGATGGCACACTAAACCAATAAACAGGAAATTGAAAAATAATCGTATCTGCCCATAAAATTTTATTTTGCTCTTCAGTTACCTGATAATGATCCCTCACCCGCGTGATTTTTACCTCTGCTTTGGAGGATAATAGCGATTGAGCCACCATCAACATACTTTCGTTAAATTTACCAGGCGCAATCGTGCGCTCTTCAGCCCCATTAATAATCAGTACTTTCTGCATAATAACAGCTCCCAGGGTTATCCTCTTAACACTTGACGGAGCCATACTACTTGTTCCACACTCTATTATTAATCAGTTATTTTCAATTTTATTATTCGAAAAATTGCAACAATGATCCGCTCTCTAGACTCCTTACGGGCATTCCTCTGTGTCGCCCATCATGCCAGCTTTGCTAAAGCAGCTTCCCAGTTACACCTGTCTAGCTCCTCTGTCTCACGCCATATTGCCGAGTTAGAAAAAGATATAGGTGTTACGTTATTAACCCGCAGCACCCGTAAAGTAGCAATGACAGCGGCTGGTCGAACCCTATTTGAACAAGCTTCTGTTTTACTCACTGCTCTTGATGAACTGGGTAATCGCTTGAAAGAAAAAAGCCAACAAGTCAGTGGCAATGTCAGCCTTTCTGCACCTTGGTGGTTTAGTACACACTTTATTGCCCCAATTTTGACAGAGTTACACCAGTATCACCCAGAGTTAACAATTAGTCTGGATAGTAATGATCAATTATTAGATCCTAATGAAGGCAAATATGATATTTACTTGCGATTTGGTGGCTTATCAGATTCTGGCCTTATTGCCAAAGAAATTACCAAGACTGAATACTGGTTGGTAGCAGCACCTGACTATCTGGAAAAACATCAGCCACCCAACCACCCCCAAAACTTACTCAACCATCAATTGTTAGCTTATCGATTTACCCAACCTCACTCTAGCTGGTTATTTAAAGACCAAAATAAACACCATCGTATTAATCTTCAACAAGCCTGGTTACACACCAATAATCCTGCAGCTATTTATACTTGTGCATTAAGCAGTGGCGGTATTGCCTTATTACCCCAGTTAGGCGTTGCTCAAGCGGTATTAGAAGGGAAACTCATTCGTTTATTTAGCCGCTTTGCAATCACACCTAACCGCTTAGACAATCGTCTTTACTTAATTTACTCCAAAGATAAAGTCCAGATAAAACGCATCAAGTTGGTTATTGATTTTTTAACCTCATACCTAAGAGAGCAACTGACAATTATGTCTAACAGACAAACCCGCTAACTTTCATGTTATGCTGAATTCATCAATTTAACAGATACATGACGATAATCTACGCTAACTGAACTTAAAATGGCTAAATATTCAGCAAAAAATAAAGTTTCCCAAGCGACTCAAGACGAGGCCATGAAGATTGCGCGCGGCACTCAAAAGCCAGGGCAAACAAAAGAACAGACTAAGTTAATCGCCCAAGGTATTCAGAAAGGGATAGACCAGTATAAAAAGCAGCAAAAAGCTAAATCAAGAGAGTTGGATAAAAAGCTAAAAAAAACCACAGCCAAATTGCATGAAAGTACCGAGCCAGCAGTTGAAGTTAAAGAGGTTGTTTTGTATAAACAACACTGGTTACCATGGCTATTATTAGTGCTTTCTTGGATAGGGTTTGGTACTTACTTATTTATCATAAGTGAAGGGATTTAAGAATGAAAAAGCTCAAAAATGAAGCGGGTTTGGTTAAAGAAGCCCTGAGGGTTGGGGCTATCTACGCAGAAAAAAGAGGGGTTGGCCAAGTTGATGAATCTGACCCACAAAAAGTGAAGGTTACTTTTGTTTACCGCTTATTGGTACACGATAACTTGATCCAGCCCTTGGCAAAAGGCCAGGAAAACGAACCTAACATGCGTCATAAGTTAGCATTATGGATTTCCCGGCAATTGCCAAAAGATCATCCCCTGCTGAAAGACGAATAACAATAAACGTCTCAGCAACAGAAAATAAAACAGATCATGTTATTGCATGGGTTAAGATTGTTAACACCTTTCCCATACCGTCTTCCAGGGCTTGCTCAATATCATCCATTGTAATAACCCCTTGCGAACGCCCTGCTGCCATATTCACCACTAAAGCGAGTGAGGCATATTCAATCCCTACTTCTCTAGCCAAGGCTGCTTCGGGCATTCCAGTCATACCGACTATATCGACGCCATCCCGCTCTAGCTTATCAATTTCTGCTTTGGTTTCCAGCCGAGGCCCCTGAGTACAACCATAGACACCACCATCTGTACATTGAACACCGGCTTTATCTGCGGCAACCAGCAATGCTTGTCGCAAGGTGTCTGAATAAGGATAAGTAAAGTCTATATGTTCAACCGCTCTCTCATCAGCAAAAAACGTGTGCTCTCGCCCATAGCTATAATCAATAATTTGATCTGGTATAACTACATGGGCAGGAGGCATGGTGGTTTTTATTGCACCTACGGCATTAACCGCATAAATAGCCTTTACTCCCAGTGTTTTTAAAGCAAACACATTTGCTCGATAATTAACCTGATGAGGTGCTAGTTGGTGAGGGTCACCATGGCGGGCTAAAAAGGCCAATTGCTGACCAGCCAGCTGACCTATTTTAATTGGCGCGGATGGTTCTCCATAAGGGGTTTCAACTAATTTTTGTTCAGTGAGGGTTAACCCAGCTAACTGGGTTAACCCTGTTCCTCCGATGATAGCAATATTTGGCATATTATGAATGAGTGACTGCTGATTGATTAATATTAACCGGCTCTACATGTAAGGTGCGGGTTGGAAAGGCTATTTCAGCTCCATGCTTAGTAATAATCGCCATGATATCAAGCAACACCTCTTCTTTAATTTCATGAAAGCGAATCCAATTAATTGTTTTGGTAAAACAGTAAATAAAGAAATCTAAAGAAGAGGCCCCAAAGCTATTAAAATTCACAATTAGGGTTTGCTTAGTATCAATTTCCGGGTGATTAACTAAATAATCTTTTACCTCACTGATAATCGGCTTGATTTTTTCTGCATCATCATAACGTAAGCCAATCGTTTCATACATACGTCGATTAAGCATACGGGAGGGGTTTTCTACCGAAATACTGGCGAATGTTGCATTTGGAATATAAAGCGGTCGTTTATCAAAAGTTCGTATGTGAGTTAGGCGCCAACCAATATATTCCACTGTGCCTTCTATTTCTTTATCTGGTGAACGAACCCAGTCCCCCACTTTAAAAGGTTGATCTAAATAAATCATTAGCCCACCAAAGAAATTGGCCAGTAAATCTTTTGCTGCAAAGCCCACAGCAATACCACCAATACCACCAAAGGCTAATACTCCAGAAATACTGTAACCCAATGACTGCAATATAACCAATACCCCAGTAATAATAACTGCTGCTCGCAGCAATTTACCAATGGCATGGACTGTGGTTGGGTCTGCCTCCTTTTTACCTTCTCTGGGAGTAATAAGCTGTTCTTCTACTGCTTTGATCAAACGAATTAAAAACCAAATAATCAACGCGATAATCAATGTTTCACGAATAGGGTCGATCGCTTGAAAAATGACTGCATCAGACACTTTATGTGCAATTTCAGCAGCCCAACTAAATCCAATTACCCAAATTAACGCCGCTAAAGGTTTTTGCGCAGAATCAACGATGGTTTCATCCCAAATCGTCCGAGTCTTGGTCAGTTGCTGGTGTAAACGGGTTAGTAAACGACGGGCAATAAAATTGGCAATCAAGGTCAAAAAAACAACAATAAAAACCTGATATACCCAAGCATCTTGACCTTTGGCAAAATTCAAAAAATCCAACCACTTTTCCATGAACAAATAGCCTTGTTTTCTTTCTCTTTCTATAGGTTTTCTAGTTGAGAGTGTATTGTTAACCGACGGGGATGCTCTAATAACTCAGCCCAACTAAGTTTCCTTTGCCCCTTCAATTGCTCAATATTAACCTCTGCTTCAGAGTGGGTATTTAATGCAGAGACAACGGCCTGCGCCCCTTCGGGATTATTACAAACCAATAATAACTGACATCCTGCGTTTAGTGCTTGTACCGCACGTGAGGGATAATCACCTGCCTGACTAGCAGCGTGCATCGTTAAGTCATCACTAAAAATGACTCCCGAAAAACCTAATGATTCTCTCAACACCGCTTGCAACCAATAACGAGAAAACCCAGCGGGCTCTGCCGCTACTTGTGGGTATAAAACATGTGCTGGCATCATACCATCTAACAACTGCTGTTTAATTAAGCTATTAAAAGGCAGCAGATCCGCCTGTTTAATCGCAGCAAAAGGGCGATCGTCACAAGCAATCGAATGATGAGTATCAGCAGCCACACTGCCATGCCCTGGAAAATGTTTACCAACGGTCGCCATACCCGCTTGCTTCATACCTAAGCAATAACGATGAGCTAAAGTCGCAACAATTTCGGGCTGCTCTGCAAAGGCACGAGAGCCTATCACTTGACTAATGGGCAAGCCTAAATCCAATACAGGTGCAAAACTTAAATCAATACCTGATGCAATCACCTCACTGGCCATTAACCATCCTAAGTCTTCTGCTAACTGGCTGGCTTGCTCAGGTTCATATTGATACAGTTCACCTAACCGACAGGGGGCGGGTAACTGAGTGTAGCCCGTTACTAGACGCTGCACCCTTCCACCTTCTTGATCAACGGTAATTAATAAATCTTGCCGTACCGCTCTAATCGACTGCACCAGTTGTATCACTTGCTGGCGATCAACAACATTACGGGCAAATAAAATCACTCCCGCAACAGCAGGCTGCGCTAATAGCCGACTCTCGTCGTCTGTTATTGTCGTTCCTGCTAAATCTACAATGACATTACCTGACATAGGATTAACCAATAGATTGCGACTACTCGTTTTCAATGATTACCTGGGTATAGACGGGCACGCTACTGAACAGCTCCACAACCTCATCATTTCGCATACGAATACACCCGTGAGAGGCTGGAATTCCCATTGGCTCACTATCAGGCGTGCCGTGAATATAAATATAACGTCGCATGGAGTCGACTTCTCCTAACCGGTTAACACCAGGTTCCTGGCCACTTAACCATAAAATGCGAGTCAAGATCCAATCACGATTAGGAAATTGCCTGGCCAGTGTCTCGTTATATATTTCACCAGTAAAACGTCGCCCTACAAAGACAGCATTTAGAGGGCAATTGCCCCCTACTTTGGCTCGAATGATATGTCGCCCCAAGGGTGTTTGATAACTCCCTTGACACTGACCAGCCCCTTTGGCAGCAGTAGACACTGAGTACCGAGTAATTAACCGATCGCCATCGCATACTCTAAGTGTTTGCTCAGCAATAGAGACATAAATAACAGGCTTACGCATATTCACTAGCTACCCATTAACGCGTCATACCTTAGCTAGCCACATATTAACTAATCTATGCGCAGTTAACTAAACCTCTAGATTGGCTGCAGGCAACTCAGCCTTCATGCCATGCGCTAAAAAGGGCACTAGCCGCTTCATGACTGCAGGAACTGATGTATGCTCATGATACTCACTTTCAGCAATGTCTCTTAACGCATCTAAACCAGACATGGTAAATGCGACAGATCCCACCATAAAGTTCACCCGCCAGAAAATTTCTACTGGCGGTAAATCAGGTGACGCCTGCACCACTAAACTCACAAAGCGCCGAAATACATCACCATAGACTTGTTCAAGGTATTTTCGCAAATGCCCTTGAGACTGGCTAAATGCTAATCCCAACAATCGCATAAATACGGAAAGATCATTCTTTCCTCGTGCTTCAACAGATAATATCTGTTGAAATAGCAAATTGAGTAGCTGCTCAGGTGTCGGTTTCTGGGCTGCTAATGATGCTTCAAATTCGTTGAGCCTAATGGTAAGTTTTTTGCAAAATGGTTCTAGGAACCGGGCAAACACGGCCTGAATCAATGCTTTTTTAGAACCAAAATGGTAATTAACTGCTGCCAAGTTAACACCTGCTTTACTGGTAATCGTCCGCAGAGATGTTTCAGCAAAGCCCTTTTCTGCAAATAACGCTTCTGCAGCATCTAGTATTCGTTCAACAGTTTCTGATTGCGCCATAGCCAATTAACATTTCTTAAAAAAGCCTTGATTCTCTGGGCCATTTTGAGTGCCCATGGAAGCTAAGGACCAATTGAGTTTAGATACAAGCAGCAAGCCAACTAATAAAATGTTCGCTTTATATTAGCCGCCTGTTGTAATCTTCAAACGTTTTGAACATACGTTTAATACGTATACAAGTCAAGCAGGCTTTACTTTTTCCTGCAAGTAAAATTAACGTCTGCTAAGTAAGGAAACACCACGTAAAAAAGACTGAAATAGTTGAAAACAGTTGAAGGTCAGTCCAAACTGGATATAATCACAGTAACTGTATAAAACCACAGCCGCTATAAAAAGCCGTTATTTTATTAAAATAGCAAGTATTCAAATAGGTATAAGGAGCCATCTCAATGGCTAAATTAACTGCTCGCCAGGCGGAAATTTTTCAATTTATTAAAGACCATATTGAAGAAACCGGCTTTCCTCCCACTCGAGCCGAAATTGCTCGACAACTAGGATTTCGTTCTGTCAATGCTGCCGAAGAACACCTCAAAGCCCTTGCTCGTAAAGGTGCTATCGAAATTATTGCCGGTACCTCCCGAGGTATTCGCATTCCCCCTGACGCCCAACAAGGTATTCCTGTAGTAGGCCAGGTAGCAGCTGGTTTCCCCATTTTAGCCGAACAAAACATAGACAACTACTGCCAGATACCAGGTAGTTTTTTTAAACCTCGTGCTGATTACTTTTTAACAGTTAAAGGCATGAGCATGAAGGATTGTGGCATTCTCGATGGTGATTTACTAGCCGTTCACAAAACAACTGATGTACATAATGGTCAAATCGTCGTTGCTAGAATTGATGATGAAGTAACCGTTAAGCGATTTGAGCGAAAAGGAGAAGTTGTTTTATTGCATCCAGAAAATAGTAATTTCAATACTATCGAAGTGAACTTACATAGCGAGAATTTTACTATCGAAGGAATCAGTGTCGGGGTGATTAGACACTAACCTTTACACGAAAGCTGAAATTTTAACTTAGTCCCCTGGGTAGCCATCTATATATGCCCCAAATTACCCAAGGGGAAATTAATTATCTAATAGCTACTACCTTTTCTTAAAAAAGCGACTTAATTTGCAGTTTTACATCTTTTTATCAACTCTGATCCACTATCTACCCTCAAGATGGTAAATACAGTGAATTAGGCCAAAGATATGGATTTTTTGTCAGTGATACACTGCAGCTGTAACTAACGAACATGACAATATTCTTTTCGAATGACTTTTTAGACGTTGTTATCGTCGCTAACTACCATCAAAGACGAGACAAGTCTGTTACTGTATGACTTGCAGTAACAATCTTTATTTATTTTATAAAGAATGCTGCTGTCGCTCATCACTTGACGCCCTTCTTTTAAAGTCATTCGTTTAACAATAAAATAGGAAATATACCCATGGAGTTTAATGGCAGTGACAATGATTCAAAACCCAACCATAGCACGCCAAATCAACCCCATCACTTCCCTTTATCGACAGACCACAATGGCTTTACGCATATTACAGAAATTATTTTATCCTCAGCCCGTATTCCACTGACATCATTTATTCCACCCATGCTGGCACAGTTGAGCCATCATGAAAAACAACGCTGGTTAACCGTCGTGTGTTCCAAACAATATCGCAACATGACCTTAAAGTGGCTTCAAGATGCCTATATTAATAATAAACAGGTCTTATTTCTTACTGCCAGCAATGAAAGCTCTATAAAAGATTTGACGTTACAGGCACTCACTCTTGGTAAAAGTCATACTGTCGTCAGTTGGCTACCAGAGCTAGATGAGACAACCTTAGCGGCTTTAGATATTGCAGCACAAGAAGGTAACTGTCATGTAATTAATATAAGACAACGCTAGTAAAACAGTTGCTTTGCACTGTCAAAAATACCCTCTGGCAATAGTAGTAAAGTAAACCTGACATTTTATTTATTGTGTGAGATAAACTTTTCCTTTAATTTATTGAAACGAGTTTCAATATTTTTATTCCCCTTCTCTTACCTAAATTTCATTTGATAATCGCACAAACGCAGGTTAATTTTTGAGTCATATCAATCTGTCATGGTTTCTTAATGTGAACTCCTTAGTAATCAAGCCTATAAATACAGTAGCTGTAATAAAGGTAGACAAAACCCAACCAACAATAGGCTTAGTGGTCAATAACAATTCATCATGACCCTGTATAAGCCAATACTACTTGTGTTGCGATGGTTTGCTATAAAAACTATGGAGAGAGATAAATGATTTCAGTTAAACATCGACTTCTTTTATCATTATTGATGAGTGTTAGCAGCTCCCCTGCGGTAGCAAGCAGTGATTCTAATGGTCCAGCCTGTGAAGGGTTTGGCCCACAAGCGCCAAGAGATATTGACCAGCTTGCAGGCGACAATAAAAGTATTTTTAGCTTAGCCCCCCACTACACAAGCATGAACCTATGCAACATTCATTTTCACCATAATGCTGAACATAAAGCCAAGGACTTTTCCAAATATGCAGGAGAAGGCGATCATGGTCATGGTGGCGGTTATCAGTGTAATACTAGTCAATCACTTTCCTCAGCAGAATTAACGCTATCTAAAAATGAAGTATGCAAAGGGTTAAAACCCGGTAATACCATTGAAGTCCATTGGGTACATACTTCCTGTGACGTCAAACCAGGCAAAGGATTAACTTCGTGCTTATCTGATGGGTGCTCAAATCCAAATCTTCGTGTCGAAGCTCAGGTATTTACTGTCGTCAATGATTCTTCTGTTCTCAATTTTAATGACTTGGCTTATGGCGGTAATATAGAGGATGGCTATCACCAAGCTAAGGCCTTACCCGACAATACAGGTAAACCTGTAGAGTTTCTAGGTTCTACCACCGGTCCTCAGTTTACCGAACAAGTCTGCTCACCCTTTCAGGTTACTTGGAGTGTCAGACCATTGTGTACAAAAATTGACATCAATAGTTTAGGTGAATGGTGTAAGGATAACGTTTTCAAAGAAGACCACGCCCATGGTGTTAGAAAACTGGTCACTAATCCTAAACTGTTGTCCGATATGAAGTAACCTAGACCACAGCTCTTGCAGCAGTGGATATGCCCTTCTCTAGTTATCATTAGGCATAATACCCATCTGATAACCAGAGAAGCAACGCTGGCTTATTGATAAGAAATCATTTTGTGAAATGTTGACAGGCTTTTTACTTCCGTTTGGTTTTTAAAGCTGGCAAATGGTTGATCAGCAAACTTTTTACCCCTCATCTGAATATTCAAACGTGGCGCATTTGGATTACCCATAGTCTCTGCGTAAAAACGTTTGATATCACCTAAGGTTACCTTTTCTATCTCAGCAATCAGTTGAGCTTTAGTGTTAAACTGATAATTTTCATCATACCAGTCACTGATAAATGGGCTAACTTCATCGCTCAAGTTTTTTGGTTTTTCTTTCAGTGCCACTAACACACTGGTTTTAAGCTGCTTAAAAGTCGCCTCGGGTAACTTATTCAACACTTGCTGATACTCAAGCTTTAACTGATCAAGCCTTGACTGAATGGCTTTTGGTCCCTTGACGGGTGTTTGAATATACAACCCCACACTTGCATATTCATCAATAGTGGGGGCAATGGCTCCCACAGCATAGGCAAGTTGTTCCTCAGTACGTAATTTATCAAAAACATAGTTTGCAAAATGATCAATTAGTACTTTCGCTCTGGCTTGCTGTTTCAACCCTGGTTCAGAATGTGACTGTAAATCAACGATTGCAACATCATTAACTTCAATGTCTTTTTTCACAACAAATAGTTGCCCTTCCTTAGGTTCCCAGGATTTGTTACGCGTATATTCTGTAACCTTATGGTTATCAGGTAATAGGCGCTCCAACTTTGCAGCCATCTCGTTAATATCTTGACTATCGTAGTTACCAAAAGCAAACACTCTTACCTGGTTTTGACTGAGTAACTGTTTAATGAAGCTTCGTAAATCCTTACTTGTCAGCTTCGATGCAACCTGAAGATACTCTTGTTTATCCCAGGAATCTTTTGTAATCAGTTGGCTAAATGCATTAAAGGCCTGGCTGACGGAAAGTTGTTTTTTCTCATTTTCAACTTCTCGAGTAAGTCGATCAACTGCTTGTAAAAAGCGTTGTTCATCAACCTCAACCTGAATATTTTCTAGTGCTTTACTCAACAGGTCTTTTTGTTTATCTGTAAAACCACTGATTGATAATAGTAGGCCACCCGCTTCAGGGTGTACAAACACTTGCATTCCTGCCTTGTTCGCTTCTTCAATAAGCTCTCCTTGCTGAAGCTGAAACAAATCAGACCAGATAGATAAAAGGATAGTAGACTTGATATTATTGTGAGCTAGCGAACTATTAAAATAAATATCAATTGATCCTTTAGGCTGTTCCTTAAAGGCTTGGCTTGGAAGATACCAAACTTTAATACCTTGATTATCAACTACTAGTTCTGGCTTATCATTTTTGCTGACTGTTTTAATAGCAAATGTTTCAGGCAGCATTCGATTAACGGAAGATAAGCTGAGCTTCATATAAGTAGAATCGTACCAACTCGCTATAGTTTCAGCAGATATATTTTCAATTCTATACTTACCATTATAAAAATGTAGCTGCTTATCCGTTTTTTCATTTTTACTGATATACCACACATT
Source organism: Spartinivicinus marinus (assembly GCF_026309355.1). Classification (NCBI taxonomy): domain Bacteria; kingdom Pseudomonadati; phylum Pseudomonadota; class Gammaproteobacteria; order Oceanospirillales; family Zooshikellaceae; genus Spartinivicinus; species Spartinivicinus marinus. The sequence goes on along the minus strand of NZ_JAPJZK010000001.1, from coordinate 5,408,643 downwards.
CAATGCTTCAGGTGTTAACTGATTTAAAACAGACTTAATAGCATTTTCATCAAATTCTTTATAATAGTACGGCGCATTAATCACATTTTGTAGAGGGTAGTTTTGCATATCTTCTGCAAGAAACGCCGCATACATGAAATCATCAAACTTTTCTAGAAACCTAAACTTATTATCTAACGATGTTTTAATTTCCTGAAAATACTTTTCATTGACTCCTTGTTGCTTGACTAAGTCAATATACTGCATAACGATAGCAACAATTTTATCCCGATTTTTCATCCCTGCTTGAGTTAACTCAATGTTGATGGATAAGCTTCCATAATTACCATAATTACTGGGGTACGAGCCTGCATAAAAAGATGAAACCCATCCTTTTGACTTCAACAACTGACCTGGGGTACCAGGCATTTCTGAGCCCAACAAATAAGTCACAAACTTATTCGGTTTACTGGCAAAATCAGCTTGATTATTACGTATTGTAAAATCAAGCATCAGTTGTCGCACATCCTCATTGGTTTGATAGTAAATTTGCTTACCACCCGCCTGTTGCAAATTAACTGTTTTGGTTACCTTTGGCTTCTCAATATGCTTGTTTTTAATGCCACTAAAATGTTGTTTGGCTAAACGAGCCATCTCGGCTAATGGTAAGTTAGAAACCATAGCCACTTTCATAATATTAGAAGAATAGTATTTGTTATAAAAATCGACCATTTCCTGATGAAGCTTGCTCCCTGACTTATTAGAAAGTGTTTCTAAATTACCCGTGGAAAAACGATTAGCTGGGTGGTCTCCCAAAATATTGCGTGATAACTTAAATTGACCAGCATAGTCATTTTCGCGAGACATTGACCATTCAGCATTCACTGCATTCTTTTCTTTCTCTACATATTCAGGGTATAGCTTAGGATTTTTAAAAAAGTCTGAAAAGCGATCCAACGCTTGGTCGTAAACATCATTATTTATTTGAAACATATAGTTGGTGATATCAAGCCCTGTATAGGCATTGTGTGCACCACCATGTTTGGTCATGAATTCCGAATAGCCTTTGGTATCAGGATAGCGTTCTGTCCCCAGAAATAACATATGCTCTAGAAAATGGGCCAGCCCTTGTTGAGACATAGGATCTTGAATTGACCCAACTCCAACACTTAAGGCAGTCGCCGACTTTTTTAATTGAGGGTCAGATACCAAAATAACCTCAATTCCATTTGCTAATGTTAAAACTTGATAGGCTCGATCATCACTAGGGCTGACAATGATCGGCGTAGAGTCCTGCTCTGTAAAAAATGATAAGTTGGAGCAACCTGATGCTCCTAATATTGCTAGAGCACTAAGCAGCACAAATTTATTCATATTGCATGAATCCTTAAGTAAAAAGAGTAGACAAACAAAACGATTGTTTTACACATTACTAAATAGACTATACAAGTCCGATAAAACAAATGATGAAGACAATGGAGGGAAAACGCTTTCTTTAGCTCATTAATAACAACCTTTAAAACAGTTTAGACCATTCATGTTATACCAACGAAACATTTTAGATCAATATATAAAATGCATATATTATAAAACTTTCAGTCTCTATAACACATCACTAACATCACATGTAAGAACAACTATCTTATACCACAGTTGTACCTTATTTAGTTAAATAACAAACAATGGGTAAACTACGGTTAATACTTATAGCTGCGCCAATGATTTTTAGGCTTTGTTACCATCGCTGAAGTTTATTTTTAGAGGTGCCCTAAAATAAGCCATTGAGCAATCAAACTTATCTGAGGCACATAAAATGTTACTTAATTATGGGTGTCACATTGGGTATAAAAGGACCATATTTTGCTTTCTCTAGCGCCTCAATATCACCACCAAAATAAGCAGGAACGGGGTAATCTTTGGGTCTGAATCTTGGGTTAGGGAAGTCATTTTCACGATTAGCTCGTTCGGGTCTAGCGAGCGAGTTAATATAACCTGCTACATCATAGGCTTGCTCTACTGATAAAATAGGCGATTGCGCAGTGGCACCAAATGGCATATTGGCATAAATAAAACGGCTGGCTTTTATCACTCGACTCATGCCTGCACCATTATTATAAGAATCATTACCCGCAACAGGCGGAAACAAGTAACCACCGCTATTTGGACCAGCAGCCTTTGTTCCTAGCCCATCCGGACCATGGCAAACAGCACATTGGCTCTGATAAACACGTTGACCCGATTTTAAGTTTACTTTTCTATTGGGTAGTTTTAAATGCGGTAGCCCCACCCCCGCCATTGCTTGATTCGGTTTTGTTCCTTCCGCTAACCAATTAAAATAAGCCAGAATGCCACGCATTTCCAAAGAATTTTCTGGCAGCTTTTTGCCTTCTCCCATACTACGACTCATACAACCATTAACACGGCCTGCCGCAGTACCAATTGTCATGCTGCGGGCCCGAAAATTAGGGTAGTCATTCATTACATTAACAAATGGAATACCATAATATTTTGTGCCCGGTAATCCTGATGGCCCTTTTAGATGACAATTTGAGCAGTTTAGATTATTGCCCGAAAATCGTTTCTCAATAGTAGACACATTAGGACCAATTGTTTCTGCGGTTTTATCTAGGACTTTAATACCATAACGAATAAGCTGGCTATTACTATGGGAATCAATCGTATTAGGGTCATTAACATACCAAGATTGAATTAGTCTATTTTTATAACGTTTTTTCAAGTCGATTGCTTGGGCATCGGTTAATTGCTGATTATATTGATAAGGACTTACATCAATTGCCAGCGCTGTTTTTGATAATACAGTGGCTGTCACTAGCACTAGAATAGGTTTAACTATCACGTCGATTTCATTTATTAAGTTTATATTAGACAATCAACTATATTACAATTTCCTACACTATACTTTGCTATTGACGACAACTAGCAATTTTTAGTTTTAATATTAAGATAAGTAGTGATTCAAGACGAAAATAGAAGACTACCGTACAATTTTCATCCTAAATCATTTTCAGGTTTAAAAATAAAGTAGTATATACTTTCGGTGAAGGATATATTTATTATTGTTTAGCTGCATTAACCCATGATGCCATGACGTTTGCATCACATTGCTCTTGACCTAATAAGCCATTAATCACACCATTTCGGTTTTTTTCAGATTGATTTTGGCTTAATTTCCATTTCCCAATAATAGAAAAAATCTCAACGTTCACTCCAATAATCGCTTGTAACATCCTTTCAATATAGCCCTCTGGTGCATCATTGAGTGTCCAAGGCGTTTTCTGCGCAGCTTCATGCTCAACTGTTAAACGGTCTATCATTGCCCTATTCCAATCAGCATCATGAATAAATGACAAACGACCGCTTACATGCACAGTCACATAATTCCAGGTGGGTACCGCTTTTCCTGTTTCTTGTTTAGTTGGATAATAATTGGGAGAGATGTAACCGTTAGGGCCATTAAATACTACTAAGACTTCCGATCCATTATTGACGCTTTTCCATAACGAGTTTGCTTTCGCAATATGACCCTGTAAATATTGTTTATCTTCATCTTGTATAAAAGATAGAGGCATTGGATTCGCCTCAATTCCTTCAGCCTCAGAAACGGTAATTAATGTTGCAAAAGGATATTCACGCATTAAACCAATTAAACTTTCAGTGTCATTTTGTTCAAACGCTTTAGGAATAAACATCACGCAATGCTCGACTTTTCAGCCTATTAATTTAGATAACTGTAGTGGAGCATTGCCTTGGTTCCTATTAAATAATACACATAAGCTGTGCGATAACAGCTTGCGGGTCATTCGATTAGTCAAACTCCACAGGGTTCTGCCTTTGGTCCGCTGAATATTAAACCTTTCTACTAGCTGACCAATGGTTGTCTCAACTCGTCGTCGTAACCGATTAAGCTGGCTCCTCCAGGACTTGGGTAAAGGATCAATCATGTTATCTCTAACCGGGGTTTCTAGCTGAAGCGATTTTAACTCTAACAATTCAGCTTTAAATTCAGCCCCCAAATAACCTTTATCCCCTAACAACATGCCTGACGGCATACCTTCTGTTAACTCCCATACAGCTTCCCTTTCGCCATCACTTGCTGGGGTTAATGTAAATCCTGCTATGGCTCCATGAAAGTCAATAATGAGGTGCCCTTCAAAGCCATAATAGGTTTCCCCCTTGGATGCACAATAGCCATACTCAGCCTCTTCTTTAAAGCGGCGGCAATTTCTTGCACGTTTAAAGTGGCTAACAGGCAAAGGAAAACCATCGACAACATGTATAGGATCATTAATAGTACCCAGCTCAGCTGTTACTTGCTTTTGTAATTGTTGTTTTATCGCCCATAAATTAGCAGCTTGTTTAGCAAACTGGCTTCTTGAGCCTATGCCTGGAAAATACGCTTTCCAATGCTCTTTGAAGTATTTCCAGATAGCGGTATCAGCATCAAGGCCTTGAAATTCACCAATTAACTCCATGGTAATGACTTCTGCATCCGACAGTGAGGGCTTAATTCCTCGCTGACGTAATCGCCGTTGTTTTAATAAATCAGTTAAAACATCATCGACCCAACAATAAGTAGTTATGATAAACTCTTCCAGTGACATTCCCTTTCCTTGATATCCCTGTTTTCGCAAACTTAGGATGGGGTTAGGGTTTGTCATTTCAAGTTATTAAAAGTCGAGCATCGCGTAAACATCGAATATATACCTATCATAAATCATTTCGCGAAGAGTATACCTCGCCTAAAACTTTATTTTCGAAAGATAATCTGGTTGAGCAATTGATGCTAAACCGTCAGGTGCACTGATAAATTGATACTGAGAAGGCATCCGTTGTACAACCCCTGCCCATACAGGTAAATCCATATCTTTTTCATCATCATTGGGTGGCCCTTGACGAACTTTCGCACTGGCTTCAGTAATATCCATCATCAATACAGCTGTAGCATTGAGCTCTTTTTCAGAGGCTGGACGAATATTGTCGTCTATACGTCCTGGGCTACAGCCCTCCATCAGATGATCCAAAGCAATGCGTTTTGCATTAAGCTCAGTCAACGCTTTAAAACGACCAAATAACATGACACAGCGATAATTAACTGAATGATGAAAAGCAGAGCGTGCTAATACAATACCATCTAGATGCGATACCGTTACACAACATAATGCCCCTTCAGCCAAGCATTTAAAAAACCGGCCATTAGCAGCCCCGTGAATAATCAGTTGCTGTTGAGATCTCACATAAGCGGTGGGTAACACCACTGGGTGGCCATTATCTTCAAAGCCAACATGACAAAGAATCCCCGCATCTAAAATTTGGTTAATCACCGCTTTATCATAACTGGCACGTTTACGAAGCCTGGAAAAACGAGTGTTATCGGTTATTGGTAGCGTTTCAGCCATTACCACCTCTCACGACCTTAGGGCTGTTAATAGACCCTGGTTGCTCTTTATTGATTGAATAGTGATATGCTATGACAATATTGGATCTTAAAAAACATCCAATTTTTTGATTTTTTTAGGTACCAATTTTGAGCTATCGCTACCAAAAACTCTACCAATACTTACGAGATGCCATTAACGAAGGGCATTATAAACCTGGGCAGCGCCTGCCTGCTTCCCGTACCCTGGCAAAGGAACAAGGGTTGTCCCGTAATACGGTGGTTCGTGTCTATGAGATGCTGATCAGTGAAGGCTATTTGACCAGTCATATTGGCGATGGCATGCGAGTAAGCCACAACCTTCCTGACACACCTTGGCTAACCGATCAACATTCACAGCGCGCATCAGTAGAACCAAACTGGTCTTGTTGGGGGCAACGCCTGTTAACACTGCCCCATAGCTATGATCAGTATCGTGAAAAAACCACCCCTTCAGATGCCTCATTAATGATTGACTTCCAATATGGGCATATTGAAATGAGTGAGTCTATACGCCTTCAGTGGCGACGCCTCGCTAGCAAGTGGTCGTATTTACAAACACAAGCCTATGGTGACCCGCAAGGACTACTTGAACTAAGAAAAGCGTTAGCTACCCACTTGACCACTTACCGGGGCTGCCACACCAATGAAGAACAACTGGTAATTGGCTCTAGTGCACAACATCTGTTTGCGTTAATTATTCAGCTCATCACCGAGCCAGGCGATACCGTTGTCATTGAAGAGCCTTGGTATAAACGCTTTAGAGACTTATTATTACTCGCCAATATCAATGTGATTAGCGTACCCGTGGATGACCAAGGCCTTTGCCTTGACCAGCTCCAACAAAAAACCATTAATCAAGGTATTATTCCCAAATTAATTTATGTGACTCCCTCTCACCAGTTCCCAGCTGGCGTCGTCATGTCCCTACACCGACGTTTAGCCCTGTTGGATTGGTGCAACAAACAGCAGTGCTGGATAATTGAAGATGATTACGATAGTGAATTTCGATACAGCGGACCGCCAATCGATGCTTTACAATCGTTAGATAAAGAAGGACGAGTGATGTATGTTGGCACTACATCTAAAGTTATTTGCCCTTCTCTTCGGATAGCCTACGGCATTTTTCCACCCCCTTGGATAAAGCCAATGTGCAGGGCCATTAATCTTGGATTTCGTCATTCAAGTTGGATGGAGCAGCATATGTTAGCAGAGTGTATTAATAATGGCAGTTATGTTAGCCATATTCGTCGACAGCGACGCCTCTACGACAGTAACCGTATGATATTAGTCAATGCATTAACAACGCATTTTGGAGAAAGCATACAAATCCAAGGCGAGAGTGCGGGCCTGCATCTCTTGCTTTGGTTAAAAAATTTTAGTGGTCAGCATCAACAAATGGTTGTGCAAAGTTTAAAAAAAGCCGGTATCGCTGTTTACCCAATTGATCACCTTTACTCAACGCCTCAACAACATTTGGGCCTAATGATGGGCTATGCAACCCTTTCTCATCCACAAATAGAACAAGGGGTACTCAAGATGAAAAAGGTTTTAGGCAAGTTACCAAGAAGAAATAATAGCGTTTAAATGTCAGTCTATGTAGTTACAACATTTTTAATAATAAGCAAAGTAATTAAAATTAACCAATTACTTTGCTTTGTTTCATAGTTTAAAGACAATTAACAGTTTAATCATTTAAACTGATACTGCTAGTTCAGTACTTCTAGAAGTATGAGCTGGCCCTACAGCAGTAACCGTATTTCCACTCATTGCCGTTTCACTATTAAACCCATTGATACTTTGAATTAATTGATTGATGCTATTGTCCTCAGTTGAAACAAGCTGTTTTTCAAGTGAAGTAGGGTTAACGCTAAATAGTTTTCCATCACGAGACTTGAATACAAGGTTTCGATGGGCATTATCTCGTTGAAAATGCTGAATCACTAGCCCCCCTCGTTGCCCTTCTACATATAAACCAATACTTTCCCCTAAATAAATACTTGCCTCTCTTCTTGAAGCATTAACCGTAGTCACCTTGATATCAGCGAAATTGGCATTAAATAATGCTAGATCCGTGGCTGTATCAGTGGAGTTAGTATCTAACACAACCAAGCCATCTTTGTTGGGCGTATAGATATACACATCATGACCCTTTCCACCAATTAAGGTATCATAGCTATAAATACTGCCATTATTCCCCCCTCCTTGCATCACATTATGCTTATCATTGCCAGTCAAACGATCACCAGACCGGCTACCCGTAAACTTGACCAACTCCGGTAGTGGATGTCGCTGGGTCAATTGATTGCGATCAAGCACAACATTACTTGCCGACATCGATGCATCAAAACCAGTCACCGTAAACTGGTAGTTATTCCCTTTTTTTTCAACTTTTAACGTTAGATTATCCTTAGTCAAAATAGTTAAATGCTGATAATCGCTACTCTTTGACCAGTTTTTCAATGTGACACTCATTGATCCCAGGTTAGCGTTGTTTTTATAGTTAACGGCTTCTGTTAATTGCTGTTGATATTCAGCCGCAATTTTGGCATACCTTTCTTTTTGTTGTTTTAGCGAATTATTAAAAGGTTGGGCTGGCGGTAAATTAAGGGCAAATCGACGCAAACGACCCGCCATGTTTTCACCTAGCGCCCGCTCAACTGCAGTACCTCTTTCAGACTCAGATACCTGAACAACTTCCCCATTAATTAACAATGATTTCTGATTGAGCTGGTCTACAAATTCTCCCTTAGATAACGAAGGCTTATCTTCAAGCAATTTATTTAAATACCCCACGACTTTATTATATTCATTATAAACGGTTGATAGTTGATTAATTCGTTGCTGCTTTAGCTGGCTATCAGCTGCAGCTTGAAATCGTAAGTCATTGCCAGTTTGGGTAATAGCAGATAATTGACTATAGTTAGCGCCTAATACCAAAAAGTCGGCAACCTTATCTGACGCTTGATTATCAATTTCAACGTTATTACGTCTATCTAAATACGCCTGCAGCATATAAAAGTCACTGCCATTACCTCCCTTTAATTGATCAACACCTGTCTCAGCACCATAACCATTTAATATATTTCCCAGTTTATTACCCACCAAATGATCAACTCTACGAGTACCCGTTACTTGTTGAACCTGGCTAAAGGCTAATAATTGGCCATTAAAGTTGGCACCCGTTAAGGTGTCAGCTGGCTGCGAAGATAAATCAAAGCTTATTGGGGTAAGCATCACTTTGCCACTGGTGGTGACAAGTTCCGTTTGCCCATTGAGTACGCTTGGATTTAGCTGTTTTTTATCATGATCAGCCAAACCCAGTGAAGTTGACTGAGTTTGCTGTTTAATGTTTAGAATGTGCCCATCTTTCGTTTTGATTTGCAAGTGCTGATAGGCTTTGCCTTTAAAGAAGTCACTGACTCGAACGTTACGTTCTTTTCCAGCACTATCTTTATAAATAACAATCAGATCATCTGTGTATCGCCCACCTAACCACTGATTGCCTTGTTTGGTAGCAAGCCCTGCACGAAATGCTTGGATAGTGTCTCGCCCCGTATCAAGTACCAACGTATCAAATTCAGGCGCATTCGTTTGATCCTGATTATTAATAATCAACCAATTCGCGGCGTTCTTTCCGGCAATATATGTATCAGCCCCTTGGCCACCTGAAGCCGTTATTTTTTGTGGGCCTAACACAAATAAATCATCCCCACCCTTACCCATTATTTGATACTGGTATTCACTGATCGATGCACCAATAGGCTCACCTTCAGCATTGGTTGGTTGGCGTTGGATGACTTGAAAAACATTATTTTTATCATTTCCTTCATAACGACCTTGCCTTGAAGCGCTGTCAGTATCAATCCCTCCCTGCTCATTGCGTTTAATGACACTTTTACTATTAATAGGGATTGTCCACAGCATTTTGACCGTTTTAGTTTCCATCTCAAACTTAGGTGACTGGCCCAGACCTAAAATAATATTTTGTACACCTTCGGTTTTAATATGGAAGGTTCGGTCTTGCTGCTGCCCCGTTACATCCGACATATTACCAATGGTTAGGGATGAATCTGCACCTCCATTGGCTAATTTAAAGCGCAGATTTCCACCATAATAAGAAGCGGGGGCATTGGCAAAATCAATTGTAGCAGCCCCCCCCTCTTCTGCTTCGATAATACTATAGTAATTTCGATAGTCTGCTAACAGCGACAATAGTTGTGTATCTTCTCGATACTGATTTTCCAGCGATTCACTACGTTGAATGGCATTTAAGATATTACCAATTGGGTGAAATTCATAAAACAGCTTTTCAATACCATCACCTAAGCCAACAAAAAAAGCCTCTGCCCGTTCTTGCCAGGAGGCATCATCGGGCACCTCACTCATTTTTTGTTTTATACTGTCGTATAGTGTACCAAACCCGATTCTTACTAACGTAAAACCTATCGACATCGCTTCAAACAGTGGTGATAACGGGGAAGGAATTGAAGCAAGCACCCCCGTTGCAGTCGCTAAAAAGTCTAGAGCAAAATTGACGACACCTCTGACTTTGTCTGGGTCTTTTAAATCCTCAATCATGCCATGAACCCCCAACCCTATACCAATCAGCGGGGTGGCTCTACCCAATAATTTGCTAAAACTCCTAATACCTGCTGCACCGGATTGACTGACACTGGTGAACAGTTTAGCGAGTTCGGGGGCTGCTTTTCTTGCGGCAATATCGGATAAGCCACTTGCTGTATAAGTCGTCGCTTTTGCTAATAACTTTCCTGCACCCGTGACTATTTTTTGTGGCGCATTTGCCAACTCCCCAAAACCATACAGTGTTAATGCTGAGTTAGCCGCAATTGCAGCAGCATCCCCTTTTTCTAATGCATTGGATAAGCTTTCCAGCCCTTTTAAGCTCATAAAAATGCCTAAGGCACGTGAGGTATGTGCAGTCCTCCTGGCTAGTTCTTGGCGAAAACGACTGATGGTTTTAAAGGTACGAAATTGATTGGCATCAACATCAATAGTCTGGGTTAACAACTGTTGGCCATCTTGATATTGAACAACTAGTCGACCAGACTTGAAATCTGTTCCATCGGCAAAATCAACAAAGTCATTAGGCTGCTTGCCTATCGCAGTTAGTTTTGACTCAACAAACTGCTTGGCCAGCTTAAGGTCATACAGCTTAGCTGCTTTTAACTCATTAGCAGGCTCAAAAAAAGCGTCACTGTTTACGCCCGCTAAATCAGATGCTGAATGCTTAACCTTAGCTAAAGCATCTTCCAATTTTACATCGGCTAATTGTGCCTGACTGACCCGATCAATACTGATTTCACCCTCACCATATCCACGCACAACATGATCATCAACACCGCCCGCACCATTGGTATTAATAATGACTTTATGCTGATGATCACCTGCTTTCCATGTCACCCTACCATCTTCCAAAAAGCGTAGCGTTTCCCGCTGCCCAGCTGTATTAATTCTTACCAGGGTGTCTTGTGCCGAAATTTTCACTTTTGCATTAGGAGCCAGGTCAGCTATTTTGTTAGCCACCTCTGAGACAAATCGAGCACCATTATTTGAATCGGTTGCCCCTAGACCACAGGCGATCAAACTGATTTTTTGTGGTAACCCTTGCTTCAATCCTTGCTCAAATATAGCTGAGGTCAAGTGGTTTGCGTCCATTCCAGCTAACGTGGTTCCACGATTTAATATAGCCCCTGAAAATGAGGCATCAGAATGGCCGATTAATAGCAACTGATCTTGCTGACCTGCTGTTAACTGGGCCGTTTGGCCTGAAACCGCGTCGATAATAGCGCCTTTAGTTGGGTTCCACTGCAACCATTGTACTTTTCCTGTAGGGTATTTTTGATAAAGATTGAGTGCCGCCTGAAAACTAACAGGGTCACCGTCCACCTGAACAATAATATTTTTGTTATAGCTATTTTCCGTTACCTTGCTTCCTGCAGGACGAGCAAGACTCTCTTGTGAAGGTCGACGCCAACGATTGACCGCCAACGAGCGATATTCATTCATCAGTTGACCACGGCCAAATTCAACTTCATGAATAATCTTTACCTCACCACTTTCCGTTTGAATACTTTCAGGTGCAAGCCAGTTTTTAGGGTTGGTATTTTTTCCTTCACCCGTGTCGCTGCCATTACGGTATTGTATTTCATACTCTGTTAGCTTTGTCTCACAGGAAACACAAGCCGGCTTTGAAATACCAAAGGAGAGTCCATTGATCGGTTTATTTTGCTTTTGCAGAAAAGAGATAAGCTGCATTTCAGCATGAGGTTTTGCAGCTTCAGCAGCCGATTGAGGCGTAGCACCAATACCAATAAAGACTACCTTGTCAAAATCAGCAATGCCTTGGAACTCCTGCTGTAACTGCTCAACCACAGCAATTCGGTTTGCGGCTTGGTTGCCTTCAATACCCACTACAGGGGTTTCGCTATCATTAAAAAGCGAATAAGACAGATAAGTATTTTGCTCTCCCAACCCATTAACAGTAGTCGGTGCCCCCCCTGGCGTCACGCCTTTACGGGTTTTGGTATTAGAGGCAATATACAGGGTACGATCAATGACCGTCACTGCAACGGTATCATAATGAATTTCACTGGCCCCACCCGGCGCCAAGCCTTTTTTCATTTCCTTTGGCAGTATCTTTTTAATTTTTTCTACTGATGCCTCATCAATTCCTGGAATAGTTTCAGGATGGTTCATATAGTCAGCTAATTGCTGAGCACTTAAGACATTAATATCTAACTTACCTTCTACCGCTGCCTTAAATTGTGCTTCAAATGACGTGTTTTCAACATATGCCCTAACATTGAGTTGCTGCCCATCTTGTAAATAGGGTTGCCAGGCTTCCACATATTTAGCCACTTTTTCGGTAAATTTTTGTTTGGCAATATTAAGCAACTCTCTTTTCTTATTTTCACTTAATTTTTTATTGGGTGGCTCTTCTGACCCTACATTTTCTACCCAACCCTCAACATGCTCATTCGAGTAGGCAGTTGCTAAAATAAAGTTAGCCAGTTTATCTTCAAAACTAAGGCGACTAAGATCGACTATTGGTGCTGACGTACCAGCATTTTTATCAGTTGGCATAATTAATAACCTCTTTTTTACAACAAAGCACTACCGGTTACCCACAGCAAATGACTTTTTAAGCCTGACGCTTGTTAACACCAGGAGGGAAATGAAGATGACGAATAATTTTGGCTATACAACACTTGAATTATCACCAAAATAAGTTAGCAAAAGTCATTTACGAATATGATAACTACTAGTGGTACATACGTAAAAATGGTAATAACTTTACATACAAACCATATACGCACCACTCCACATACACACCACTAGCATTATTTTATTGAGAAGAAGATATTATAAAGAAGTAACTACTAGCAAATTAATTTTAAATCAGTTGTTTTATTTGAAAGTGCTTAACATTAATCAAATTATTTTTTTATAAATATTAGCAACAGTTTTGTTGAGACTAAGGTGCCTAAGTATTCCTTAACATCCACACAAGCCGCGTAAAGTTTGTAAAAACACTTGTATTTTTCAAATAATCGCTAACAACTCTTTAAAACACAGCTTGTGTGATTCCTATGTAATTGGTATAAACTTGTTCGATTATCCCTTCTAAGACATCTCTAATATTTATAAGACTCTAATATTTATAAGAGCAGTGCCTTTGATTGTGGGGTACAAATCCAGTAGAGACCTCTGCTTCACCATTGACAATTATCTCAGCCATATCAACTTAGCTTGTTACAGGGCTAAATGGTTCAAACATCACCTCATGTCAGGTATAGTAAAAAAAACTCACATTAGCCGTACCATGAATGACTCATCTACCCTAGTCCTAGAGCAAAGACGATACCAAGCAGGTGCACTTACCCACCATCATGACTTTCATCAACTAATTTTACCGGTTGCGGGGCAATTGTATTTAAAGCTAAATCGGAATGAACAATGGGTGAATCAACAGCATTGTGCGATTATCCCTGCGGGTGCTGACCATACCTTTGAAGGTCAGGCAGGCAATCTATTTTTAGTCGCTGACGTTCCAAGTAGCTTTTCATATTTGATTGAACAACTGCCTTCTGTGATTCCAATGAATAACAGCATTGCTAATTATGCTCAATTTTTAAACCAGGAACTGGCTATTCATCAAATGAGTCCAAATACACCGATATTAAGCTCAATGATACAGCTGCTGATACAGTTACTACACGAGCAAGGAAATAACGGCTTATTAAAAGCAGACTCAAGAGCCACTTTGGTGAAGCAATACATTGACTCCCACTATACTGAAAACCTCACCCTTGGGCAACTCGCTGCACTGGTTCACCTCAGCCCTAGACAGTTATCAACCGTATTCAAAAAGGCTTATGGCTTACCCCCGCTTCATTACCAGCTTCAACTCCGGATGGAACAAGCACAACACCTATTGAGAACTTCTAATTTGCCCATCCAAAAAATAGCAGAGTCCGTGGGTTATAGTAATTTATCAGCTTTCAGTGATCGTTTTCGTCGGTACTTTGGTCATGCTCCTCGTTACTACCGCTAGCCCAAATATATTGTTATCTCACCACCATATCAGCAAAGTAAAACACCTTTTCGGCAAAGACAAACCCTGCCTGCTTGGAATAATCTAAAGGGCATCTCTACACCTTCAAGCGAATCAGGTAGTTTTTATATGCAACTCACTCAATGGCAATCCACCATTGTTGGCTCGATATCAATCATTTTATGGGGAACCTTAGCATTATTGTCGCAATTAGCCGGCCCTATTCCTCCTTTTCAATTATTGGCGCTAACCTTTGGTATTGCATTTTTACTCATGCTCACTAAGTGGGCTATTTTCAAACAGTCTTTAATAACTATTGCTAAACAGCCTCCGTTAGCCTGGTTTATAGGGATTGGAGGGTTATTTGGTTTTCATTTATGTTATTTTTTTGCGATTAAAAACGCACCGATCGTCGATGTCAGTTTAATAAGCTATTTATGGCCTTTGTTTATCGTATTATTTTCCTCACTATTACCCAATGAAACATTATTAAAACGCTATATTGTTGGGGCAATTGTTGCCTTTTTTGGCTGCTGGCTGTTAATTAGCAATAATAACGCCAGCCTAAATTTACAATATAGTATTGGCTATATTGCTGCATTTGGGTGTGCCTTAATATGGTCTGGCTATTCAGTTGCCAGTCGATTTATTAAAAATGTGCCAACGGACACGGTGGGGTTATTTTGTGGCTGTGTCGCATTGCTAGCAACCATTTTTCACTTATTGTTAGAAGAGGCAAACTGGCAACTGAATTTATTTCAATGGTTGAGTATTATTGGTTTAGGTATTGGCCCGATTGGAATCGCCTTTTTTACTTGGGATCACGGAGTAAAACACGGTAATTTGCAATTATTAAGTGTACTTGCCTATAGCACCCCATTGATATCAACTATTATTTTAATTCTATTTAATCAAGCAACAGCCACTATCAACGTATTATTTGCCTGTATAGCAATTGTTGTCGGTGCACTCATTGCCATGCCAACTCGTAAAGGCCACCTAAAAAATAGTTGTCGAAATGATGATTTAATAGATGCTGCTGATTGATCCGCTCTCGCCCTAGCGATTAAAAGTATCTCTAGTGGTCCATGCGTAAAGTTGTTACCTTCTTTTGCGCATGGCCCACTAACTATTAATACTAATACCGATAATACCGGCGTTTTTCGATCACGGTACCATTAGGTAAATAGCGAATGGTTTTGCCTTTATAGACCCCACCACCATGATACTGCTTTACGGGATATCGACCTTGATTATTTGACCGATAATAAATAACCCCACTTGGCTCACGATAATAGCGTCTGGGCTGGTGGTAACGTCGTTGTTCATAATAGCCATGCCGTTGGCGGTAATGGCGATTGCGATGGTTGCGATAATGGTGTCTTGGCTTGAAGTGACCACAATGGGCACTATGGCGGTGAACATGGCGTACCCGATCAACATAATAGGGCCTGCTATGATGACTGCTTGCAAAAATCCGGGCATTACCCACACCAACACTGACACTAATATCAATGGCGTAGCTCGAACCTGACATTAACAGGCTAGCAAGAGCTGCACCGATAATAATGCTTTTCTTCATAATCCCCTCCATTAGGAGGCTGTCGCAAAACTACTGGACTTGCAACACCCTCTTCGCCCATGTTTCATGTTTAAACATGGTATTACTACAATTAGCCATCCATGGGGAGACAGTAATCTGCTCATGTATAGATCATTCGAGTAACAAGACTACCTGAAGGTTCATACCATTAGCTTATATAAGCAGCTGAAATAAGGGGTAAATCTCAGAAAACAGAGGTTAATAAATCAACTGACTTAAATTATTCGCGCAGGGTAAATATAGACCAAAAAACCATCAACTCAAATTAAATATAACCAATGAGAATGTTTTTTAGGGAATTTAAAAGTATTTATCTGTCGTTTTGTTACTAACTTACCGTTCCTACCCTTGCGCTTTTAACCTTTGCCTTTTAATGTAGCCACCAGTCTTTCTTTATTAATTATGAGGGTGACGCAAAAGGCGGCATAAAATAAGTCTAGTGGTTCATATCCATTAGCTTTTGCAACACCTATTGATTAAAGGTCAGCCATGGATCTAGGAAACCAAAGTCGTTTTACCTTTACCATCAAAGGGGTTGAAGACACACTTCGGGTAGTCCAGTTTGATGGACAAGAAGGCATCTCCCGCCCTTATGTGTTTACTATCGACACTGTCTGCGAAAATTTTGATCTGGACCTTGATGAAATTCTCCAGCGGCCTGCCCAGTTAGTTATCCATACGGCTGACGAACCCCGTTACATTAACGGTATTATTCATGCCAATGAAGTGTCGGACCCTATTGGTCGTTTCTGCAGCTATCGGTTTGAGCTGACGCCAAAAGTGTCTTTGCTCCACTACCGAGTCAATTTAAAGATTTTCCAACAGCTCACGGCTGATGCCATTATCCGACAAGTACTGTTAAATGCAGGGCTGACAACCGACGATTTCAAGTTTCAAATCACTGGCCAGCTACCCACCCGTATCTACTGCACCCAGTATCAGGAATCTGACTTAGCTTTTATTCACCGATTGATGGCCGAAGACGGGCTGCACTATTTTCTTGAGCAAACGAACGACAACTGTGTGATGGTAATCAGCGACAGCCATTACAGCTTTAAACCCGTTCCGGTAACCCCAGAGCTGGAGTATCAATATCAGGCCGGTATGGCAACCACCCATTATTTTATTAACCAGTTTTATGTCACCACCAAAGCCAGCCCAAACACGGTTATTTATCGTGATTATAACTTTGAGCGCCCCCGCCTGGACCTGGAAACAAAAGACACGGCAGAAGCCACCCAGTCAAGGCTCAGCGGTTTAACGGTTTATCAGCATAACTCATCCTATCAAACCCCTGAGGCGGGTAAACAAAAAGCGCAAAATACCCTCAAAGCCTATCAGGCCATCAAAAGAACCGGCGATGGTTTTAGCGATTGCCCCCATGTAGCCGCCGGGCATTTCTTCATGCTGAAAAATTACGATGACAGCCGCTACGATCATTATTGGTTGCTGACAGGTGTCGTGCATGAGGGCAGCCAAACCCAAGTGTTGGAAGAATACGACACCGGTAAAGGCTTCAGCTATCGCAATCAAATCCTGACCACCCCCAGAGACCACCAATTTAAAACCCAGCCCTTAGTGGCTAAACCCAAAATTCGGGGTAGTCAAACAGCCTTTGTTACTGGCCCTAAAGGCGAAGAAATTTATTGCGATAAATACGGCCGCATCAAAATTCAATTCCACTGGGACCGAGATGGAAAACACGACGAGAATAGTTCTTGTTGGGTACGGGTTAAACAAAACTGGGCTGGTAAAAACTGGGGGGACTTACAAGTACCTCGGATTGGCACCGAAGTATTAGTCAAGTTTATCAACGGCGACCCAGACCAACCCATTGTAATGGGCTGTTTATATAACGGCCGAGATAAACCGCCCTATCAACTACCGGATCATAAAACCCGCACCACCATTAAAACCAACAGTACCCCAGGCGGTGAGGGTTTTAACGAAATTCGTTTTGAAGACAAAAAAGGCAACGAACAAGTATTTATCCATGCCGAAAAAGACCTGGATATCCAAGTCAGAAATGATAAACGAGAAACCGTGGAAAACGAGCGCCACTTAATTGTGGACAATAACAGCTATGAACAAGTCAAAGGCCATTATCATCAAAAAATTGATGGCAACCAATACATCAGCATCAAACAAGACAGCCATACCACAATAGGCGACAGTTTACACAATAAATCTGGTAGCAAAACCCTGATCCAGGCCGGTAACGAAATCCATATTAAAGCGGGTGATAAAGTCGTCATTGATGCTGGAGTGGAACTCACTTTAAAAGGCGGCGGTAGTTTTGCCAAATTAGACCCATCTGGTGTCGCCTTTCAAGGTGCCACCATTAAAATCAATGAAGGCGGCAGCCCAGGGAGTGGCAGCGGGGTAAGTATTCAGGAACCTGCTCAGGCTACTGAAGCGGATAAAGATAAAGCGGGTCAGAAACCCTTAGCTATACCGGCACAAAAGCAAAACAGTAAAAAAGCCTTCAACTGGGAGCAACTCATATGTGAAGAGTGTGAGCAGGAACAACAGGATAAATCATGACAACATTAGACTTTTCCTGGCCTGACCTGCCCTGTTATTTATTGCTGGATACTGTCAGAGAACCCTCAATAAAACGCTGGATTTATCAACACGATGACAACCCGACTCGCTTTTCTTTGTATTTGATGACCAAATATAAAGGCATGATGGAGCAGTCGCCAGAGCTGGTAAAAGTCGAGCGCAATTCTGAACTCTGGTATAGCTACTTGGAAAATGGCGTTAAACAACATTGGGGGGTTGTGTTATTTAGCGATGCATCATTTGATGAAATAGTGAAGCACTGCCAGTGGTGGTTGCAGGTGCAAATCCATTCCGGTAAACCAGGCTTATTCAGGCTATATGCCCCTAATTTGTGTGAACCCATTTTATCGCAATCCACTCCTCAGCAGCTCAGTTATTTACTAGGCATTGTGCAAGAATTCCGTTGTTATGCAGATAAATGGTACCAATTTAAAAACCCAAATCCAGTGCCTACTGACACCCGTCGTATTTTGGTGTTAGGCGATAACCAGTGGCAAGGAATTGCTGAGGGACAAACCGCGGCATACCATAAACGCTTACAAAACCATATCAATAAAAACTTCCCCCATTTATTTAAAGGGAAAGATAACCAGCAACAACTGGCTTGGACCCTGCAGTTGGTAAAAAAAGCTCAGGAAATGAAGTTCACAACCGTAAAGGACACCTTTTTCTTTGCCAATGTCGTCGGTTTTCTTGGGGCAGATGCAATGAATTCAAGCTTATACCCAGAAATACACCAGTTGCTGACAAAAAGCTGCCCCAAAACACCCTCACAACGAATTAGAGAAGCCGCGATTTTAGCCGAATCTTTCGCCACACAGCAGTAACAGAATTATGGCCAAGTATGTAGTAAAAAAAGGGGATACCCTTTGGTGGATTGCAATACGATACAATGTTGATGTAAAAGAGCTTCAAACACTAAATAACGTTACAGAGCCTCGTTTACTTCAGATTGGTACGGTATTAACTATTCCTGGTACGGAAACCAAACCAGAGCCAATGGCAGAACCAGGTAAAGACCGGAGTGCCAACGATAGTGCTATGTTTGAGTCAGAACAAGAGCCAGGCGGGCTTGTTTCTCAATGTCCATATAAGAAGAAAAAAATCAAACTATGGCCAGTTCGTTATGCTGTTACTGATGTAGATGCTAAATACGACACGTTAAAACCCAACATTAAAGTTCAGAGCCACCAGGTAGGGCTTCGAATCATGCGTGAGGGTTATTTGTACCTTTGGGAGCTTGAAACAGAGCAGCTAACACGCTATCGGATTAATGACCAGGGGCTGATGACGGAAGAAGACTTGTTTGCTCCACATAGCAAAGAACCACCTAAAGGTGGGGTAAGCTACTTTGAGGTATCACGCTGTCATAACATATCAGTCACGTTTACTGACTTCCCCATTGCGAGAGATGCTATCACCAAACTGTTTCAGGATATCAGTTTTAGAAGTAGGCACTTTCAAACAATTATGGTTAGCGGTTTGGGTATTCAGGAGCATATATCACACTGTATCCCAGTAGATATAGCCGACGAGCTTGTGACTGAGCTACACCCTCATATCAAGAAAATTGAGCGGATGATCGAAACTAAAAAGAATGAACAAAGTTTCTATCGCGACTATTATCAAGCACTTGATTCACTTTGGGAAAAATACAAGGATGACCCTGTTACCCATACACGCATGTTGTTGTGGTTTAAACGACTTCGTTATGAATATGAAAGCTTCCCCGATAAGTTAAAGGATGGCCCTTTACCTTGCGCTTGGAGTTATACGCCACTGGACACAAAGTCAGCTACAAAGGCCTGGCGTGATGTAGCTGAAGATCCTAATAATGCACAGGTGATAGCGATATACGACCCTATGGGGGTAACTCTGGATTTAGGAAGTAGTCAAAATACTCAGGTTAAAAATCACCAGCTGTGGCTTGAAGCAACAGAGCATAAAACCACATTAGCTCAATTTATTCGTTCGCTATACCGACTTGACCGAAAAGAAATGCAGACCATGCTGCAAGATCAAGTGGTAAGAAATGAAAAGCTGATCGTCTCTGAGCAGGATGTTGAAGACTTTTTAACACTATTTCATTTGCTTGAGCAGCAAACCAAGGTTGGAACAGGCAAAGGGGGATACAACGAAAAACAACGGGCCGGTGAAATCCTGCAAGCACAGTACGCCAGAACGCAAAAAAAGCTGCAACAAAATCTGGGAGACCTTTATCGACCAGCCTGGGATTTATGTTGGCGCTATTACCAGGATAAAAAACAAGCTTTAACTGCTCATAACGATGGTTTAAATATTCAAGAACGGGTCAGAAAAGAAGAAATGGAGGCCTGGATTGATCACGCAGCCAGGGTGAAAGTACAAAACAAAGAAACCCATGAATTGCTTGTGCAAGACCGTCAGCCTTTTATAGAAAACCTCTGTAAATACTTCTGGTATTTACCCAAAAAGGACTTTCATCAACACCATGAAGGCCTGACCAAAAAGTTATATGGTTGTTTAACTTGTATCTGCTCCCATGAGATAGGCGAAAAATTCGCAGAAAAGTTAATACTGGCCGAACAGAACAACCAAACTCAGGAAAATAAGTATTTAGCTGGGGGGCAAACCTCTTTATTAGTGCAGAGCATTTTTACTGAATTTGATTTCAATTTAGCCGAATACCTAAACGCAACAGAGCGCACTAACGAAATATTCACAGCACTGACCCAAGGTAATGAAGGCGTTTTAAGAAACCTTCTGCTGAAGCTGGGTATTTCGGAAGAAGTGCTAGACACGATGGCTAAGTGGGCTGCTGATATCAAGCAAGAGGTTATTAAGTTATACACTGAGTTGCAAGGGCCTATTCTCAAAGGCATTGTAGAAAAAGCGAGTAAAGGCAAACCAGCAGTTCGTGGTGCCTTTTTAGCTGTGCTGATATCGCTGCGGCTATCGGGAATTGCCACACTTATTGTCAAAGACGCTGAACAGCTACAAAAGCTACTCGATAAAAAAAATCAACAGAATCAGCTGCTACGACAACAAAAGGTGCTTATCCGACAGTTGAAAATAGCAAGTGTCGTACAGAAGCCAACGCTACAATTAAAGCTGAAAGAAGTCCAACAACGTTTAGATGACCTTCGCCCTTTTGTTAGCCGGAAAGATCTACAGTTGTTTGAGCTACGAGGTATCGGCAACGCGCCTCAACAGATGATCAACGTCGTCACTGGTCCAGTGCAAAAAGTCCAGACCAAATTACAGCCAGTAGGTGGCTTATTACCAGCGGCTGTATTTACCCTAAATTTTTTAAATTTACTAAATGTAATCGCAGCTATTAAAGATAAACCCTATTGGAACAGGTTGGATACAGCTGATTTTGTAGCGGCCAGTTTTTATACATCAGCAGCTACTTTGGCTCTGGTTGATGAGGCTTTACGATATAAGGGGATTAGAGCAATTGGCCCAAAATCATTAGGATTCTTTTCAGCTCGTATATCATTTGGCATGTTTATAGGAGCTGTTAGTGCAGGAGCTACTTACTATGAAATGAAGGTATTGCTTGATAAACTATATGAAGCTGAACAATCAGAGGACTATGATGCCCATTACTGGATGAAATGGACAGTAACAGGGCAAACAATTCGAACCATTGGTTATGCTACTCAGGCAGGCATGGGTTTTTATACCCTTTTCCTAGATAAAAAAGCAGCGGCTTTATCCATTATTGAGCAAGAAGCCTTATTTACTGCCAGAATGCGACCGGTTAACTGGGTTATTTTTGTGGGTGGGCTTTTATATTTAGTAGGCTATATTGCGTACGCCTTTACCAAAGACTCCCCTATGGAAAACTGGTTAAACAACAGTTGTTGGTCAGTACGCCACCCGCCCAGTTCACCTGAAATCAATGCCAAACATATCGCAGAATTGTTTAAAATTTTATATATGCCGCATATTGATGGCTATGTATTAGGTACTGAAAATCCCAATCATATTGGTTCTGATCATTCCATTCGCGCTGACTTTACGGCATGGACTTTAAACCTGACAGTTAAAATACCAGGGTTAATTATTACCCAGCCTAATGTATCCCTATGTTTAAATGCAGTTGGCCGTTATGGGGAATGTGTTAATTTATCTAATCAGTGGGCTGAGCATGTACAAATTGACCAGCGAGATCAATTCCCTGGTACTGTATTTCGGTGCGGGGGTATCAATATTAGCAAGCAAGCTATTGGTGTACTAGACCATTTTGAGCTTCAGCTCTGGTACCAGCCCCAGTCTGCACCAGAAATATTGGGGGGCAAAGAAGGCTTACGTTTTTATATCACCAATAGTGGCTCTGCTGGTTTATTAAGTGGCCGGGATCGCTGGGATAGTCCCTACCCCAGCAATGAAGAAATAATCGTTGTCGATAAAGCGTTTATGGAGATTTTAGATGACACTAAAGCAATCTGAACAAAGACAACGAGGCTGGAAAAATAAAGGGTTTTTGGAAAGTAAATATTATATTGCGCCACCTCCTTTACCCACAGAGCAAAAACCCTGTGATTTTAGGGGTATGGTATTACAAAAAAATGATGTATTTATGGACCTTAGCACTCATTCGATAAGGTCAGGTGCAGGACCATTATCATTATTTATTTTTTTTAGTTTATTTGTTATTTGGATTGATAATGAATTTGGTATAGAAATTTTACTACTCCTCATTATGTTACCTTCACTTATTTATATTATTAAGTGGTGCTTTAGACCCGTAACTACCCCTATTCGCCTTAATCGCCAAAAACGGGAAGCTTATATTGTGCTGGAAGATGGCAGGCACTGGATTGTGCCCTGGGAAAAAGTTAGGGCTTTAGTGTCTGAAAGCCACTCCTATGGCTCTGCAGGTAAACAAGGGATGGCAGCCCTGACAATTTCTTTTCCAAACCCTGATGACAATGTAGATGAAGGGGTTCCCATGATGGCTGCATGTGGAGATGAGAAAGACTGTGAAGCTCAGTGGGAGTGTATACGTATTTTTATGGAAGGAGATTTAGCAGACGTTCCAGATGGGCTAATTGAAGGAAGGTTTAGTAAATCCACTTTTCAGGTTTTTAAAGAGTTACGCAAAGAAGATAACGCTTTTGGAGCCTATTTAGTATTTATATTTTTTGGTATTTGGTGGATCCACCCATTAGAACGCTGGAAATTTAAAAACAGGTTAAGTATTCCCCCTGAAATGGAAGAATGGTCCAAGCCAATCCCCAAAGAACAATGGGCTAAACGCTCACCAGAACTACAGCAGGCGTTTGATCAGTATTATTTGGAGCAGGAAAAAAAGGGTGGACACAAAACAGTCTAAACAAAGACAACGAGGCTGGAAAAGAAAAGGCTTTTTGGAAAGTAAATATTATATTGCACCACCACCTTTACCCACAGACCAAAAACCCTGTGATTTTAGGGGGATAGTTTTACAAAAAAACGAAGTATTTATGGACCTAAGTACCCATAGTATTAGCTCTGGTGCTGGACCATTAACTTTCTTTATTTTTCTAAGTATATTCATAAGTTGGATTGATAATGAATTTGGTATAGAAATTTTACTATTCCTCATTATGTTGCCTTCACTTATTTATATTATTAAGTGGTGCTTCAGACCTGTCCCACCACCATTTCGACTTAATCGCCAAAAACGGGAAGCTTATATTGTACTGGAAGATGGCAGGCACTGGATTGTACCCTGGGAAAAGGTTAGGGCTTTAGTGTCTGAAAGTCACTCTTATGGTTCTGCAGGTAAACAAGGGATGGCCGGCTTGACTATTTCTTTTCCAAACCCTGATGAGGCAGTTGATGAAGGTGTGCCGATGGTGGCAGCTTGTGGTGATGAAAAAGACTGTGAAGCCCAGTGGGAGTGTATTCGTCTTTTTATGGAGGATGACCCTAATAAAGCACCAGAGGGTTATATGGAAAGAGTAATAAATAAGTCTTTCTTAGTGCTAGTAATAGATATTTTTCGGGAGAATTCCTTTGGTAAAGCATTGTGGGAGCTTTTTTTAAGTATTTTGATTGGTGAATGGTGGTCTCACCCTCTTGAACATTGGAAGTTTAAAAACAAGTTTAGCGTTCCACCCGAAATGGAAGAGTGGTCCAAGCCGATCCCCGAACACCAATGGGAAAAACGCTCACCAGAACTACAGCAGGCGTTTGATCAGTATTATGCAGAGCAGAGGCGGCTAAGCTGGATTATTATGAGTGAATTACTACCTCTCGATAATGTAAGTGCAAAACAAATTGTACTTGATTATGAACGGGAAGTTTTTTAATAAATTATGCTAAATAATTCCTATTATTCTGAAACAGCTTACCTAGGTCATCGAATCCCCCAGCAAAGACCTTATAGTAAAAAAAATGGCATATTGTATAAAATGCAAGATATGCATACAAAAATGGCCTTACGCTTACCCTGGGGAAACTATGCTAATATCAATAGTACTCAAATTATCGATATTGGTTTTGACATTGCCCAGGATTCAAGACGAAAAAAACCTGAAAATTTCGCTGAAAAAGTCTATTGGAACCATGAATGCTTAAAGCTTGACAATGGCCATTGGTTGCTTGAAGCTTTAACATTTTTCACTGCATTGTTTGGGTCAAGATTTATAATAACCGCAGTAATAGCTTGTTGTATTATATCTTATTTAACCTTGTGGATTACAAAAGGGAAAAGCGATCCAAGTTTTTTTGGTTATTTTATTTGTGTGTTAATTTTTTTACACATATTATTCTATTATTTAGCCCCCACCTTACTTAATAAGCTTCAAGATAAACTTGTTGTTGATCGAGGGTGTGGTTTTTTTAGAAAAACTGGCATGGTTCGCAAACACATTACTGGAAAAGAATATTTCGAAGCACCTTTTACTGAATTTGATGCAACTTTGATCAATATGCCGGATATTAATGGCCTGCCCCGCTATCAACTTACCTTAGTTCACCGTTACCAACCTATTTCCTTTAATGTGCCCATTGGTTTAGAAGGAGTATTGGATGGCCGTTTCCGGTTGGCTGATTGGGATACCTTACAGCGTTTTATGGATATTTCTCAGCCCTTACCTGATATCCCACAGTTGGAGCCCTTCAGAGCATTAGACCCAGTAACCGCTGAATATGACAAAGCAGGTAAACGAGGCCGACCAGATGATTACTGGGCGAACCTAAGCCATGATGACTGGTTTAAAAATCACGAACCTGAGTTACGAAAGGCTATCACCAGTTTCCATTGGCAAGGCTTAAAAGATTATATGGCAGGTAAAGTGCCTGGCCGAGAAGAAGAAGACCAAATTGCCAGAAGACGTTGGTGCTCGATGAAGTGGAAGGGATAAGGCCACAAAGAAAGAGTGGGTGTCAGGGTTTCTGATAAAAGATAGCTTGTGTAGCAGATGGTTAAGCTATTGACTTTATTAGCACAAACCGGTTGTTTTTTACGCAAAAAATTAGCCGGTTTTTTTGGGAGGCCAATTTTGGAAGGGCTAAACTAGCTGTTAATTACATAAGTTCCAGATTTTACCTCTATCATTTTGTTTCCATCTTTTGCATCACGCCATTTTTCTCGGTTTTTATAACCCCGCTCACACATAAGCCTGTAATTGTAATCATCGGGAGTTGAATTAAGGCACTGTATTTTAGCTTTTGAACTAAAAATTTTCGTTCCAGAAAGTAATTCAAGTCTATTTATGGCTAATTCTAGTTCGCTAATTAAGCCATGAGATATAACGTCTTTTGGGTTTAACCTCACTTTATCTTCTAAAACTAGTTTCCATTCAGATAAGTGATTAATTATATTTTTCGTTTTACTATAAGCCTCAAAACTTTCGTCAACTTTATTAATTTTTCTATTTTTATTCATTATTTAAATACTATTACCTGTGTAACACACCAAACTTAATGTAAGTGCTAGCTATATACTAGTACTTATCTGACTACACTTTAATTTTAACCTTTATACCGAGATTCTCAGCCTCTCTTTTTATCTGCCATGGTTTGGTATAACTCTGCCATAAGCTGCCATGACCTTGTTAACTATTTTTAGCTTGAATTTCACACTTAATTCCTAACTTGGTTAATTCTGCTTCTAGTTTCATTGCATGCTGTTCATCAATATCTTCAACTTTACCTTGCTTCATATTGAATTGCTGGCTGGCTTCAAAAAGGGAGCTACTCGGTAATATAGCATCTCTTAGCGCATACAATTTTTTCCCAGAAATTTTCTGCTTATGAATAAAAAGTGAATATTCTACATAAGGTATTCCTTCAGGCCTTCCTAACATTACATATTCCATTTCAATAGCTACACATTCCCCCTTTGCCGCGTATTCATCCAGTTCTTTTTGGTCATTTGCCATAAATACGTGACTTTTACAATGACTACAAAACCGTACCCCATCTTTATCGGTAACAACTAACTCATCCCATTTCTTAGGGCATTCAAACTTAAACTTGCAACTAATTTCTGTCATTATTTCTACTAAGTTGACTATTAACGAGTATCACTTTAGTAAGGGTGGTGTGGAAAGCCAGCTAGATTCCCTCTCTTACCCTACTAAGTCTTCATCCCATTAATTTTATTGCTTGCTATTTTTCGCATTTTCTCAGAGTTCACATACGCCTCATGCCGCTTAATTATAGCAACTATTTTGTTACTAAGCAGATAGCGTGCTACAAAAAATTCCAGGCACAATATGCATTAATATGACAAATAAAAAGCCATTAACACTGAAGTAAGAATTAGCTAATAGCACTAAATACTCTCAATTACCAAACCCAATTCCTACTTTTTCCAGGTTTAGTAATCATTCTCTGTGATTTAGCGAGTGCTTCAGACATAACCTCTGTTTCGTTTTTTGCTGTGGGCTTTAGAAGCCACTCCCATATAGAAACCCTTGTATAGAGTTCTATGTTGTGTCGATATTCGGCTCTTGATGACTGTGTTTCTATTGTGTATGTGAATTCAATGAAAGATGGCAAACTGACAGGCACTAAACCAAAGGTTACAAATGATGCTATTAAAGGATTACCACACATAGCATTTCTGGAGCTTGGCTTTAAAGTAAGCTTATTTGAATTCTCCCTATCATTTGTAATTTCGTATATACCTGATCCAACTAAGATGTCATAAGGTTTTCCAATTTCAGGGTTAGTAATAAATACTTTAATTTTTTCAATAGCTGGAGACTGTACTTTTTCACTTTCATACACATACAAATTGGATGCACAACCCGACAAAAACAGTGTAAATACAATTGAAATTATATGCTTCATTCTTAAAGGTTTAGCTATTAATCAACAGTGGTAAGACACGCTAAATGATCTGCATTCTGACAGAAACTACCCGATAGGTCCAACCCTTCTGACATGTATAAAAAATAGCCTCCAGGTTCTCAAAGCTACTCGCTGCTCCATTTACAGCCTACCCCTCCTATAGCTTTTCCATAAACTGTCGATTATAACTTCACCTCCGCCTATAAACCCCACCACCTTCATCAACGAAAGGTGGTGGCGGCTCAATTGGCCAGTTTAATAATACTAATTATATTTACATATTCTGGACAGTTATTTTGAGTTGAAAATGATCCATCAGCTTGCGCATTGACTATCGCTACCTGTAACCAAGGAAGATGATTTTCTACTTCGAAACTATCAGGTCCTTTCTGTAATAAATGAAGCTCATTGGTAAGAAAGTCTATCAGTCGACTAGATTTAATAACTTCACTATAGTGATCATCTGATTGGATCAAAAAATAATAATATTGAGAACTCCACATAATTAATTAGCCATTAGACTTAATTCTTAGGTTACATGATAGCCAAAATTTGGCTTTGTCAGATCTGAACATCTTTTATCTTATTTTTTCAAGTGGCCTAATGGCACTATGAAGTTAGTTAGACACCAGCTCTTACTAGATTAAACATTTCTCCACCTTCTCATTATTTTCCGGAGCTCGTCTTCATCAATATTTGCCGGCTGATTGTGTAGTATATGGCCTAAAAAATCCAAGACTACAGTCTTTTGCCCACTATTGAGCATAAACCAAAGGCCTAAATTAGAGTCACAGTAATTTTTACACTTACTATATTCATTCAAGGTAAAAAGAAATTGGTAAGCGCCAAATAACCCGCGTACTTTGATAAATATTCTAGTGGTTCATAATGGGCTCATTGTTCAGAGGAGTCAATTATGGCAACACATACAGCCCTTCAAAATAAGTGGTATAAACATATTCAAGCATGGAAGCAATCCAACCTCACTCAAAAAGCGTATTGTGAGCAACACAATTTAAAAACTAACCAATTAAGTTATTGGTATCGTAAGTTTGAACACGCCGACGTTCCACAAGCCGCTACACTAGCTCCCTCTAACTTTGTCCCTGTGACAATGAGCGAAGAGAGCCAAATAAAAGACAATAACACTCCCCCCAACCTAACACTTCAGTTTCCCAATGGAGTTTGTTTGACGGGTATACAGCTGTCGAATATAGAAATTGTCCAAGCGCTATTGAAGGTACTGTGATGACATTGATTATGCGTCCTTCAGCGTCATTAACAGCCGTTTACCTTTATCGTCCTCCTATCGATTTTCGTAAGTCCTACCAAGGGTTAGCCGCGATTGTTGAGCTAGAGTTAGGGCATAACCCTTATGAAGGACACCTCTATGCTTTTACCAATAAAAAGCGTAATAAAATTAAATGTTTGTTTTGGGAAAACAATGGGTTTGTTCTGTATTATAAAAGTTTAGTTGAGGAAAAATTTAAATGGCCTAAGCGGACAGAGTCACTGATTACCCTATCAGGTGAGCAAATAAATTGGCTACTGGATGGGTACGATATCAATAAAATGGTACCCCATAAAAAACTGCATTATGAGTCGTGTTTTTAATCTTTAAGGCGTGAGTTTCAGGCGTTAATTGGGTATAATTTATCTACGATGAAATTACCCAAAAATATCGCCTCTACTAGTCAGCAATTCTCCTCTTCTTATGTAGAAGAACTCAGTAGTTTGCTCCAAGAAAAAGAAGCCATTATCGCTGATAATAAACGGCTTATTGATCAAAAATGCCATATTATTGAAGAGCAGCAAAAGCGCATTGCCATATTAGAGGAGTATTTACGTTTAGAACGTCACCGCCGATTTGGACCCAGCAGTGAAAAAAATACTGCTCAAGGAGAGTTGTTTAATGAAGCAGAGCAGCTTGAGCAACAGGCTAACACGGCTGATGGAGAAGAGAGTAAGCCACAACCGCCCAAGAAAAAGGGTGGCCGGAAAGGGTTGTCACCTGCTATTCCAAGAGAGCAAATCTACCTCACACTCAGTGAAGAAGATAAAGCGGGGGCACTTGATACTTTTTTTGTCAAAGTGAAAGAGGAGCTGGATATTATCCCAGCCAAAGTGCGTGTCCTGGAATACTTGCAAGAAAAAGCCGTATTTGAAGATGATAACGCGCAACGCACAATCAAGTCAGCCCTACAACCTCAGCATCCCTTACCCAAATCGGTAGCAAGTACTGGTATGCTTGCTTATATCATTGTTGCCAAATACATGGATGCGCTTCCTTTACATCGTTTAGAAGGTATCTTTAACCGCTACGGAGGAAGCGTTACCCGAACGACGATGGCGAACTGGTTAATTAAGCTCGCTCGGCCATTGCAGCCATTAATCAATCTACTGCGAGACCACCAACTGGTATATGAACTTATTCAAGCCGATGAGACCCGCATCCAGGTATTAAAAGAGCCTGGTCGTTCACCTACATCCAATAAATATATGTGGGTGACACTCGGTGGTCCACCAGAACAACCAGCCGTATTATTTACTTATGATGCCTCTCGCGAAAAGGAGGTGCCCCTGCGACTGTTTGAAGGCTATCAAGGCTACTTACAGACAGATGGTTATGCGGCTTACGATGCGGTATGTCAAGAGAATAGTATTACGCGACTTGGGTTCCGAGTAGATGAGGACGTTACCGCCCTCACCCCTCACAGACCCGGACGAGCGCAATTAACGCATCCGGTTCCTCATCGTTATTGCCTCGCTAGTTGATGGCCTTGAATATACTGATGATAAATATGTGGCTGTTCTAATGGGAAACGGTTGAGGAGGGCCGTAAATCGTTGCCAGGGAATATAGCTTTTCCTGGACCGCCGCCCCAACCACTTACGCCACAAGTGTTGTACTTTATGGTGGATGTTTCTTAGCGATTTACCATTACCCGTGACACCAAAATAGGCATAATGTCCCCGTAATTTACGATTGAGCATTGTATGCTGTACATCCAATGGCTTGTGACGATATCGCCGACAAAACTCATTAAATGCTTTCAGTGTCCTGGCAAGCCGGTCTTTAGCCGTCTTCTGTCTTACAACAAAATGGCCTCGTCTGGATTTACCCCAGTAATGTGTAAACCCAAGAAAGTCAAAATTAACGGCCTTTCCTCGTTGCTGATTTTCTTTCCTAAATCGAAAGCGAAAATCGACACGCCGGGTTTTCTCTGGGTGTAGGTTAAGTCCATATCGCTCAAAGCGTTTACCCAGCACTTGTTGTACACGATAACAATCATCATAACGCTCAAATACCATGACAAAGTCATCGGCAAATCGCGTTAAACTACAATTGCCTCGCATACGTGGTTTTACTTCTTGGGTAAACCATTCATCCAACACATAGTGTAAATACACATTAGCTAATAGGGGGGATGCTACCCCACCCTGCGGCGTACCTCTGCCGGA
The DNA here is from genome assembly GCF_026309355.1 of Spartinivicinus marinus. NCBI lineage: Bacteria > Pseudomonadati > Pseudomonadota > Gammaproteobacteria > Oceanospirillales > Zooshikellaceae > Spartinivicinus > Spartinivicinus marinus. The sequence goes on along the minus strand of NZ_JAPJZK010000001.1, from coordinate 5,377,747 downwards.
GTATTTCAATACCCCAGCATCTAGAACGCCAGCTTTTAGCCACTTATCAATCAGTTTACGGACAACACCATCAACTACTCGTCTGGCCAGAAAATTTCGCAGGTGTTGATGATCAATCATGTCAAAATATCGTTGAATATCAACATCCAGCACCCAACGGCCTTTCTCATCCATAATATGATTACGTAGACTTTGCAGAGCTTGATGAGCTGATCGGTGTTTACGGAAACCAAATGAACAATCATAAAAGTCTTGTTCATAAATAGGCTCCAGCAACATCACAACCGCTCGCTGAACAATCTTATCCTCAAAGGTAGGAATACCTAATGGCCGTTGTTGGCCATTACCCTTAGGGATATAACTGCGACGTATGGCGGGAGCTTTATATTGCCCCGATTTAATTCGGTCCAATAAGTCTTGGAGGTTAGACTCCAGTTGGCTCTCATACATTGCTGCTGTTTGACCATCCACACCAACCGCCCCGTCTTTACGGGTAAGTTGGTAGGCTCTAAGAAGCCATGCATAATCAATATAGTGATTTAGAGAAGTAAAGGCCATCGCTGGGTTATTACGGGCCAGCATGGCTATTCGTTGTTGTTTCGTTGACACAAATATAGGTTTCTGTGCACCCATTATGTTTCCCAATAACGATTCAATAACAATGGTGCTCCCTTTCCTCGTTAGGGTCCTCCCGAGCAGAGTTCCCCTAAGTCAGCAGTACTATGGAGCACTAAGACTTCCAGTATTTACTACCCGGTCACTTATGGATTCGCTCACGGGCTCCTGAGATTGCTTCCTGTTTGCTCCATCAAGTTGGAAGCAGTTGCTTGATGGCCTGGCCCTGTTCAACCATAGAGCCTATGGTGGTTACTACCCAGGTCAACACTGGACCTCACAGGTTCCTGAGAAATCCATCCTATACCTTTGCCCTGGTCATAGATCCCGGTCGGACTGCAATACCTCACCTGTAGTGGTATTGGCAGTGCTGACCCCACACCCAACACAATGAGGTCTCCGACTGGTACATGATATCGAGACTCAATCCCACGGCTTCAGTACCCGCTGTCTACGCTTCACGAATAACGTTGCCGTTACCCATGCAAGACTCACTTCCGGCTGGTGGTTAACCTTTACCGGGAGGGAGTTGAACCCTCTGGATTTCAATGAATGATTTCAGCTCATTTAATACCTCCTTCATTCTCAGGCTTAGCCTGTCGCAAGTTGGGATCATGCTCGCCGTAAATTTGTAGAGGCCAAAAAAGCTGAGCCTCAACATACAAGTCAAACGGGCAACGTCAGCAAAGCGACCATTGCTCTCAATATGATTGCCAAGCTATATCGCATAGAAAAAGATATAAAAGGGCTGGATATTCAACAAAAATATCAAATCAGACAAAAGCACGCTAAACCACAATTAGACAATATCCGGAAATGGTTAGATAAACATAAAGACAAAGTACCCAAGGACGGCAAAATTGGTCAGGCCTTTACTTACCTTGATAATCAATGGGATAAACTGGTCGTCTATTGTGAATCAGGAATACTCCCCATCAGCAATATCAAAGCAGAAAATGCTATCCGCCCCTTTGCTGTTGGTCGAAAAAATTGGATGTTTGCAGATACACCACAAGGTGCCTATGCCAGCGCCACTTATTACAGCCTCATTGAAACCGCTAAAGCCAATGATTTAGAGCCTTATGATTATCTTAGAATCGTCCTAAAAGCACTACCCTATGCAGATAGTGTCGAAAAGCTTGAGGCATTACTTCCTTGGAATGTTGATAAAAGCCTGCTGAGTTAACCGTAAATTATTGACTAGCTTAGCTCAATAACGCTAAAGAATTGGCGCTTACAGAAATTGTATATAAACCATTGACTGTGGATCACTACGAAATGTCCTTAATACATAAATCATGAATGAAGGAAGATATTTGACTGCTTCATTCAATGACACACCTTCAAAGGCATAAATATTCGACTCTATCCACTCATCAGTCATCTTATTATCTACAGTAAACTCAGATAATATTTTTTTAGTGATTATTTCTTCAGCCTTCATATGTAAGTATAGCTATAAATAAACGCACTTTAATTTAGTAGAACTAGCTATATACCAGCTTTTACCTGATTAGCTTATTTTAAGAAGCATGATTAGTATGCTCCATATCGCGAACGCAGGTTTGTACGGTTCTGGGCATACTATTTTTTCTTCTCCAGTATTCAACCTAATAACCAAGTGGGTAAGATCTGCTTTTTCTTCACCTACTTCCATTGGCACATCATAGATACCTTTCATATCAGTGTATTTCACAACAGACTTTTTATCATTGTAATTTATTATGACTCCAAAGGTGCAGACAACGATAAAATTTGTACCATTTCCTAAACTAACTAAAACAGGCTTACCCAATTCGGATTGTAGATCAATATCTGGTTTTTTAATGATACTATCCCAGAAACAAGTTCTCATTGTCGGTAAACCAAAGTTTTGAGACCGCCAACGAATTCTATCTTCTATGAAACTTTCTGATTTCTTCATTTTTAAGAAGCTAACTATTAATGAAATCACTATGGTTCAGCATACTATGCTGTCTTAGTTATTATTTAGCACCTTATTGAGCGCATTTTCTACCTTCGCGTCAAAGCAAGCAAAAGTAATTTTTTTAATATTGCTATCTTTCTGCATAAATTTTTGTATTTCAGTTACCGCTATTTCACAAGCACTTGGGATTGGAAACCGATAAGCACCACAACTTATAGAGGGAAAGGCAATACTTTCTACTTGGTTTTTCTTAGCGATTTTCATGCATTCTCTATAACAAGATGCAAGCAGCTTTGCCTCGTCTTTGTGGCCGCCATACCAAACAGGTCCGACAGTATGGATAACCAATTTTGCGGGTAGATTATACGCTTTCGTAATTTTCGCATACCCAGTTTTACACCCACCAAGAACACGACACTCTTCCAGAAGCTCTTTTCCTGCTGCCTTGTGAATTGCACCGTCAACACCACCTCCACCACAAAGAGCAGCATTTGCTGCATTAACAATTGCATCGACATGGAGTTTAGTTATATCTGTTTGGATGATTTCGATTTCACTCATTTTCTTACATAACTTATTATTAATTAACGACACAATGGCGTGTTGATTGGTACCACATTTTGACTGAAACTGTCCGATAGGTCCAACCCTTCTGACGTGTATAAAAATCATCCACAAGGCTACTTAGGTTTACTGAGTATTTGATTACCTCTCCTCTCAAGCCTCTTAAACAAACCATCCAATAACGACAATTAGTGACAGTTATTTAGCTATTTGGTTGTAGATTGATCAAATCTTATAAAAAGGACTCCCGCACTAGGAGTCGTTCAGGTGTATGGAGAACAGAGGGTTAGATATCGCTCTGATTAACCATAAATACAGTAACTAATATCATCCTTTGTGACGATTACAACAACTTCAGCCAGAGGTTTTCCCTTAGAAACTAATTCTGTGAGCAATGTTTTTTTGTTACTCATAATTGTCTAATTATTTAATGAACATTAGAACTACAACTTACTTGATTATATGCCTAAAGGTTAGGCTAATACAAAGGCTCTAAATCTGAATGCATAGCTGCTTGAGGATATGTAATTCCTGAGTAGTCATAAGACAAACCAAAGCTAGCGGTTTTACGCGCTTTCATCCGTTCATCCCACTTGATGCTATCACGAAGGCATTCAAACAGTTTTTCAGGTTTTTTTACGAAGCTTTCAATAATTTTAATACTTGGCTCTTTCATATTTCCTTACTTAATAAAGTATAAATATTAATCGGACAATCCATAGTCACTTCGTTTATATTCAATGGTATTTTCATAAGTAGCAAAACAACAGTTTTTACCGTAGTTACTGAGCGAAAGAAAAGCAATTGCTTGTAAGTCTTGTGGAAAACCCATGGGAAGTGGATGCGGAACAATTTTTCCTAGCAGGTGGTGCTTAATAAGATAGTCAACTTGCTGTTGCAGATATAGCTCACCATCCTCAATAGCTGATTTTGGCACATAAAGTTTTGATACATTAATAATGTTATTTTTTAATTCAAAATCAATAACAAAGAATAATTCACCAGTCCAACTTCTACAAAAATATATTTTACTACCATACAAATAAATATCCCATTTGTCTTCCATCTGCGAGGCTTTGAAAAGCACTCCATCTTGTACTTCACCAGAATAATCATATTTCAGATTAGCTTCAATTGTCACCGCTTCTTTTGGTGATGAGTTAATATATTGCCTTCCATCATTACTACGTTGCGCAACGAACTGAGCAACCACATCTCTATCACCAGTTGTTGACATCATGATTTGAGTGAATTTAAAGCAGTCAACTCCTTCAACTCCAAACGGGCTGTCAGCCTTTTCGAGCCACCTTATTTCAAAATCGTTTGGTGAAGGTGTTTGAGCTTTCTCTTTAACCACTGATTTTTCTTTTATGAAAAATGATAATAGTTTTTTAATCATAATATCTATTTACACTATCTAATGCCTGCTGTACGCATGGTTTAGAAAAAGCTGGCTAGATAGCAACTCTTACCTGATCATTTCAATACAGCCATCCGGTTTTAAATGAAACACCCACAACAATAAATAAAATTGAAAATATTGTAACCGGAATAATATGCCATGCCATATCAACTAATGAATCACTATTGAGAGAAGGAATAACTCTAAACCTTGCATCTAATGCAAAACCTACTGTTAACCCCAGTAGGATTAGTTTTGCCAGAATGACCTTTGATACCGGATTAGATAAATCGAACCAAAGACTAAACCCTGGTACTAAATTGAATGCTAACCATATACCTGTTGCCACTTGGATTATTAAGGCAGGCATTCCTATTTTTTCATATACCGATTCAAAGTCCAATAGTTGCTCTGGCGATCGATTTTTCAATACTTTAGGTAACACAACGACTGCAAGCACTATGTGTCCACCCGTCCATATAGTTGCCGCAAGGATATGTAGTAGTAACACTATGCCATACAAATTAACATCCACCATTTATAAGCGCTAACTATTTATGATCGTCTTATGATCGTCATTCTAACGTATCTACTTATGCAGTATTTTGACTGAACCTTCATGATAGGTCCAATCCTTTTGATGTGTATGAAGCATTTCTGAATACTGGCTTTGTGAGTTAACTGGGACTGAGCTAATGCTACCAATAGGTGGTGTGACCTTAACCATCAAGGCATAGTTGCTTAAAACCTTCAACGGTTAATGTCTCCACCTTGGGGTGATTTCATGGCAACAATAAACTGCCGCTAATTGGAGGAAATCAGCGTACTTAAGCAGTTGAATGACTAAATAGGCGATATTAGGGGTATAAGTGTGTAAGTTATTTACTGTATCGCATCTTTGCCAAGGTGACATTGTTGGGTGCAAAAAATTCATAATCGCTGCACCAGTTTAAGTCTGCTTCATTACTATACTTTGATGTGCATTGATTCAGAGAATTGCTGTAGAGATTATCTCTCATAATCTTTTTTTTAAAACCATTGAAACGCCATTCCTAAAATTTAGTAATGGCGAGAATTTATAACAACTATGGAGAGTGTTATGTCTAATATTGTAACAAAACCCTTCGGTGGTAACGGCGGTAGTGAATTTACGAAACAAGCCGTTAGGGAGTTGGGCTTGCGTACCGGTTCACGTGTTGATCAAATTCGTATAAATGGCGTTGCACATGGTGGTAATGGGGGAAGTGACCAAGGCTCAATCACCTTAGGATTTGACGAATATATTAATAAATTACGCATACGTTCAGGGGCTGAGGTCGACTATGTGCAATTTTTTACCAACCTCGATCGTCAAATTGGTGGAGGCGGTGATGGTGGTGGCCCCAGTGAACTTGAAAATATTCGGGTGTTGTCCATTGGGGGTCGTTCAGGCTCTCGGGTCGATAAGCTGAATATCGAGTTGGTTGAGAATTATGTGCCATCAACGGTAGAAGCAAAAAATATCGGCTTTATTCTTAGTTACACCTCGCCTTTTCAAGAACTGTATGAGTACCAGGACAGTTACCAAAAAACTGTCGATAGTTATGAAAAGGTGACTGAGAGTATGCTCAGTCAAACGTATAGTGCTAGTATTGAAGGTGAGTATTACGTTAAAGTTTCAGCTTCCACGAAAATCGAATTGAAAAGCACCTCAATGGAAAGTATTAAAAAAGAGTTGCAAGAGGAGCTAAAATCAGGTTCGTATGGAAAAATCACCATTAAAGAAGGTTATGTAGGTGTGTTGTTGGTCAATGGTACCTTGATGAAATCTGGTGAAGGTGACCAGTTTTGGATGTATCCTACCTCTGAATTGTCCTATTCAGTCATAAAAATATCGGATTATAAAAATGTGTTAGGTCACTACGACCTTACTGGCGAGTTGTACACACAAATGCCGGGCTTGCTAGATTATAAAGAAATCAAGAACGGTTATACTTATTATAGACGTTAACCTTTAATTAATCTTTAATAGCCCAGACATTTTGTCTAAAAATTAAGCCCGTATTTTGATCATTTTAAGGGTATGGGCTTTTTGTCTCCTCTTGGCAGCTGCATGATCTAAAATATGGTGTCGTAAGGTACACACAATATATGGAAAGAAGCCTAATAGATAATCTTTGTTTATCCTTTAGGTTGATCAGTTCATTCTCTTTCCTTGCAACGTATGGGAAAAGCTTTATAGCACAGTTGCAGAGATTAGTATTTACGTTTGGGTCGGAGTAAATGAGAAGCAAATACATAACTATTAGTTTTTTACTGATTTTTATATCTCAAGTAGTAGGTGCTGATTCCTTTATGTAAAAACAACAATAAAAGCAGAATTCCTAATACAGTTATTCTAAACAATGGTCAATTTTGGTTAAAAATGAATAAAGGAGTAACTCCTAACGCAATTACACTCAACCTCGGTTACTAGATATTAATATCATTTTTCACTTTTATTGGTAGCCATCTACTGGACTTTTGTATGTATACAAGATACGGTTTTCCTAGCCGTTCCATTAGGCTTTTTTCTTCATATTTAGCAATTTGGTTATAGAATAGAAATATAGGTAGGGTCAAGAAGAATGCAATTAATGATACTGTAGATAGTGAAAGACCTATGTATAAAACTATACACGAAAAATACATTGGGTGTCTCAGATACTTGAATACACCATCTGAAATGACATTATCTACATCTTTATTTTCTGGAAACGAAAGAATTGCAGCTCTAATTATCAACACTACCGATAAAATAGTCAATATAAAAATGATAATACGAAACCATACAGGAATATACTGTGAGTAGAACGTTGTATATTTAAGTACAAATGAGTCAGCTATCCAAACAGCTAAAAATATAGTTAAACATATAAACTGCCCCTTGTGATTAAAAGAGTGCTCGTCGAGAGGTTTATTCATCATGCTATCTGCTGAGTGCTCAAACTAAAGTTAAAAAAATATTTTTATAATTAAATGCTAGTAACTATCCATAGACCAATGTTACATGTACGTAACACACAAATTCAATATCAATATAACAACTTAGGTATAAATACTTACAAACAAATGGTTTACTTTGATGTTACATGTAATAAAGATAGCAGGTTCAACTATCAAGCACCCAGGACTCTCAAAGCTACTGAGCACTTTATCCCCCTTTGTCCATCTTCAACATACACTGATAATCTCTACTGACTGGCAGTGATCAGGGAATATATGACAGTTTGGTTGTAGTTTGAAGGCACTAGAGTACAAAAGTACTCTTTCAGCAAAAAACTAAGCACTCAGAACAAAATCAACTGGTCAAGCCAATAAAGATAGCGATATTAGTTTACTACCAGTTAAATACATCCCAATAGATCAAACTTATTAGTTCGTTTAAATACGGCTATTAATACTAATGTAGAAAGTCTGCCAAGCGCTTCATCTTCAAAGTCAACGTTAGGGAAGTGGTCAGCGACAACAGCATGAACACTCATTAACTGCTCTTGACTGCGGGGACCTTTGGATAGGGAATCAAAGACATCCATAAACAGCTGTTCAAAAATTGGCCCACCAAGTAGTGTAGACAGATGTTGTGCATGGCGTTCACATTCATCAGCTTTCATTAACTCTACAGCTGTGGTGAACTCGTCATCTGAAAGCTTTAATAAGTCTTGCGTCTTCATGTTTCTGCCCACACCTTGCAAAAGCCTGATTGTACCAGGCTTTAGAGGCACTTTGTAAACAGCAATGTGACAGAAATATAAGCAAGCCCATTGATGTGTAGCAAAAACTAAGTAAATTTGTGGCTAGCGCAACTGACTTAAAAAAAATAATGTCATAATTATAAAATTCTTAAAATATTTTGCGTAAATACTCATATATAACATTTTATAGATTAGCTCGCTTGCAGATGAATTTGGTTATTGAAGTTATTTGGAATTCCTGCCTCTTTTTCCAAAATTACAGCAACTATTCTGGGCTCAGAATACCATTGAGACTTAGGTGGGCCTATTCAATACCAACAATTCACATTTTTTCTAAACCAAGTCACATTATAACAGCTTGCTTGTTGATTATTTGTTCAATTTATAGCATCATGTAATCGTTATTGGGGTTTTCGGCGAGAGCCTTTCTTTGGCCGGAAGCCCTTTTAACCTTCACTACACAACCTTCCCTTACCAATAGCCGCTTTCTCAATAAATCAACTACTCCTAAATAGTCAATTGCCCCCTGCATTCTACCAAGTAGCTTTTCTAACTCCTCCCTAGTCAACATGTTATTGCTTAAACCCATACTGTTTTTGAATTTTATGATAAGTGCCATCAAGAAATAACTGTTTCATACCTCGGTTAAAATCTCTTAATTTCTTTTTATAATCAGGTGCTTTTTTTGAAATTCCAACTAATAAATCATTCACCTGAAGAGCCGGTTTTATAAAAATAATTTTTTGGCTAATCCCTTTATAAGCTGGCTCCAGTTTATTAAGCAAAATTTCAGCGGTTGGCCTGTTAGCAGCAACAAAATCTAGTCGTTTTACAAACAACATTTTTAAGCCATTTTCGGTATTTTTCTGAGTTACTTTATTTAAGTAATCAACCTCATCAAACTCATCAGCAATGGCACAGCCTCGGCAAACACCAATTTCATAAGGTTTTAATGCTTTAAGGTCACCGTTAAAAGCAAGATCCTTTCTTTCTTTCAGTTTAAATAACCCTGACTCAATTTGTGCAATAGGCACTGTATACTCATACCACTGCAGTCTTTCTTCTGTCCAAAACGCTAAAAACAAAGCGTCCGTTAAACCTTGTTTAGAATCTTCAAGTGCTCTGGCCCAGGATTCAATTCGCAGCGCTGCAGTATAACCTTGAGATTCAACAGCCGTTTTAGCTACAACCCACGCCCAACCCAAATCTTTCATATTTGAGCCAGCATATGGGGGCTGCTCTTCAGTAATAAAGGTAAATGTTTTTGCTCCGAACGCTGTCGTGGCGAATAGGCCTAGCCAACAGCTAAATATTATCAATAGAAGGTTGGTTGCTACCAAACAAGGATGCCAGAGACATGTTAAATTAATCAAGGCTAAATCCACCTTACCTCATCGATTCATCCTTATTGTATAGTTCATAAACCCAGCTATCTCAAAATATCCCTTCGCGAGTGATTGTAGGAACGGTGCGCTATGAACACACCAACTCCCAGTGTTTCCTTAACCGTTTGGCTGAAATGGGCACCTTGGTCTTTAATACTTGAGCAAACAGCGATACTCGGTACTCTTCTAACAACCAACGATACTCTTCTAACTCAGGGTTAATGATTTTCTGGCTAGACAGATCATCTGATTTTTGCAGGTACTGATCCCAAAGATTTTGTAACTCTTCAGTGCTGGCTCTATCTTTAGCCTGCTGCTGGCCTAGTTTATCCAGGCGGATCAGTATGGCTTGTAGATAGCGAGGATACTCCAACAGCCTGACAAGTGGTGTATCTTTGATAAAGCCTTTATACACTAGCTGTTGTAGTTGTGCCTTCACATCCGCTAATGAACGTGCCATTGATAATTGAATGGTGCCTTTTAAGCGGCGTTGAATTTGCTGATATAAATCTAAAACAGTGGTAACACAATCAGTAATTTGCTTAAAACACCCTTCCAACTCCTGCTTAACCTGTTGAACCCATTGCTCAAATGCCACAGCATCCCTTGGCCAGTTTTTACTGTCCTCTGGCAAACAGGCTTTAACTGCCGCATACTGTAACTCTGTTTGCAGCTCCTGTTTATTTAGTAAGTTCACTGCATACATGGCCAGTTGCCGCCAATCAGGTGTGCTTTTAGCAAAATAATTCAGTTGACCTGCTAGCCTTAATACTGCCAATCGAGTTAAACCTTGCTGAAACATATGGCTAGCCCAGCTGGCCGAACTAAACAAAGTTAAACCAACGGTTTTTCCTTCATCGATTAATGCAGGATAAGCTTTGATCACCACACTACCCCGCTGTTGCTCCAACAGCGGCGGTATTTCTGCAAAGTCCCACTCAATCAAGCCTGTTCGTTCAAAGTTGCTATCCGCCACTTGTTGTACACCAGATTCCAATTGGTCAGCAAAGCGTTGTTGCAATTCAATTAAATCACGCCCCTCTCCCAGCAACTTACCATCATCAGTCAGCACCTTAATATTCATTAAAAAATGGGGGTCAAGATTAGCAAGTTGCCAACTTTCTGCAGCTATACGGCTACCTGCCATGCGAAATAATCGTTCACCCAATAGTTGGGTTAACGGCTCATCACTTGGCGTCATCTGTTCCAGCGCCGCTTTGACATAGTCTGGTACCGGGACAAAATTCTTACGAACCGCTTTTGGCAAGGCTCTGACTAGTGCTACACACTTGTCGTATAGTAACCCTGGCACTAGCCACTCCAGTCGATACTTAGGCAACTGCCGTAACAGTGACACAGGCACTGCTATACTCACACCATCATCTTCTCTGGCGGGGTCAAATTGATAGCTGAGCGGCAAACTAATGCCTTGCCATTCAAACTGGTCAGGAAATGCTTCTTCTGTAATATGTGCAGCATCATGCTGCATTAAATATTCTTTAGTTAACCACAACAGTTGCGGATTATTCTTCTCGGCTTTTTGACGCCACTGCTCAAACTGTCGGCCACTATGCACCCAGAGAGGGATTCGCTCTCGATAAAACGCTGCCAGCACTTCTGGCTCCACTAAAATATCTCGTCGCCGCGCTTTAGCTTCCAACTCATCAACCGCTTCCAGCAATTGTAAATTATGCTGAAAAAACTGGCCTTTGGTGTGTAACTCACCTTCTACTAATGCACTTTGAATAAAAATTTCCCGTGCTGCATCTGGGTCAATTTTGCCAAAATCCACTTTCCGTTTTGGTACAATCACCAAACCAAACAAAGACACCTGCTCAAAACCAACCACTTGTTGGCGACGTTTTTCCCAATGGGGTTCAAAGTGTTGTATTTTGACTAAATGCTTAGCAAATGGCTCAACCCAGACAGGATCAATTTTGGCATTCATTCGCGCATAAAGCTTCGAGGTTTCTACTAATTCAGCCGTTATTAACCATTTTGGCTGTTTTTTAAAGAGTGCCGAGCCCGGGAAAATATGAAATTTTTTATTGCGTGCACCTAAATATTCACTTTGCTCGGTTTTATTACCTAAATGACTCAATAAACCAGCCAATAACGACTGATGAATAGAGGCATACGCCGCCGGTTCTTGATTAAATGGCAAATTGAGTTGCTTACAAGCTAACATTAATTGCCGGTGTAAATCTCGCCACTCCCGCATTCGCATAAAGGATAAAAAGCGCTTTTTACAGAGTTTTCTTAATTGACTTTGACTTAACTCCTGGCGCTGTTCTTCATAAAACTGCCATAAATTTAATACACTCATAAAGTCTGAATCATCATCTTTGAATTCATTATGAGCTTGATCAGCAGCCTGCTGTTTTTCGACAGGGCGCTCCCGTGGGTCTTGAACCCCCAACGCACTGACAACCACCAATACTTCATTTAAGGCTCGAATTTCTCCCGCAGCTAGTAACATTCGACCTAAGCGGGGATCAATTGGCAGCTGGCTAAGCTGATGACCGACCGGGGTTAGCTTATTTTGCTGAGTAACCGCCCCTAATTCATGGAGTAATCGAAAACCATCTTTAATAAAACGAGAGTCAGGCGGGTCAACAAAAGGAAAATCCGTAATTTCTCCCAGCCGCAGTTTCAGCATTTGTAAAATAACAGCGGCTAGGTTAGTCCGTAAAATTTCTGCATCGGTAAATTCAGGCCGCCCTAAAAAATCTTCTTCAGAATATAAGCGGAAACACACACCATCACTGACCCGCCCACAACGCCCTTTCCGCTGGTTAGCACTGGCTTGGGAAACAGCCTCAATTGGCAGCCGTTGCACTTTCGACCGATAGCTGTAACGGCTAATGCGGGCAAACCCCGGATCAATCACATACTTAATACCAGGTACGGTTAAAGACGTTTCCGCCACATTGGTGGCTAAAATAACCCGCCGGCCACGATGGGATTGGAAAATCCGTTGTTGTTCCGCAGCACTTAATCGTGCATATAAGGGCAATATTTCAGTGTCTCGAAACTGGCATTTACGTAAAAAATGGGCTGTCTCGCGGATTTCCCATTCACCACTTAAAAACACCAGCACATCATTACTGCCAACGTACTTCTCTTGCCGCTCTTGATGCTCAATTTCAGTTAAGACATTAGCAATGCCCTGCTGAATGCTAATATCCTGCTCTTTACTGGCCTCTTCGTCATCTTCATTTAGTTCGGTCAGCGGGCGATAATAGACTTCGACGGGATAAGTACGGCCAGAAACCTCAATGACAGGTGCATTATCAAAATGACGGGAAAACCGTTCAACATCAATGGTCGCCGAGGTAATAATCAGCTTTAAATCAGGTCGTTTGGGTAAGATATGCTTTAAGTAACCTAATAAAAAATCGATATTTAAGCTGCGTTCATGGGCTTCATCAATAATTAACGTGTCGTACTGATTTAAAAAACGATCCTGTTGTATTTCTGCCAGTAAAATACCATCGGTCATTAATTTAATTAAGGTGTTATCACTGACTTGATCAGTAAAACGCACCTGATAGCCCACCTGCTGGCCTAGTTCACTGTTAAGCTCTTCGCTAATCCGACTGGCCACTGAGCGCGCTGCCAAACGACGAGGCTGGGTATGACCAATAGTGCCGTATACTCCCCGCCCTAGTTCCAAACATATTTTCGGCAACTGCGTGGTTTTCCCTGAGCCTGTTTCACCCGCTATCACTACCACCTGATTCGCTTCAATTGCCTTGGCAATTTCTTCCCGCTTTTGGGCAATAGGCAAGGCATCATCGTACTCAGGCTTTGGCAGGCCCGCTTGTCGAGTGGCTACCTGTTGACAGGATACTGCTACTTTTTCGGCCAGTTGAGCCAGTTTGGCTGAGTCTTTGTGTTTGAATTGTTGTTGCAATGCCCGCCGCAATGGGAAGCGATCCTTCAGCATACAGCGGTTGATTTGTTTTTTTAATTCACCAATAGAGACCACACACTTCACCTTCAAACACAAAAGAGGCGTATTCTAAAAGGAAAGGGTAATACATGGCAAAAGACTTTGGAGCACAACCTAGCTTCCCTCTTCGGAGGGTGTTGAGAATAAATATGAAGTAACAGGGTATTCTTCCACCGCTCTACAAGGCTATCCATGGCCTTTAGCGCTTTAGCTGTTCCCGACAGCTACTCCAGAACACCCTATCACTCCATATTTTCCAGCTTTTGCGACAGCTTCTTTGTAAGAAGGAATTTGATTTGAAGTACTTTTTAACTCGCCTTTTTCAACTTCAATAATTCCTGATCTCGCAATTCACGGCGTAATATTTTCCCTACATTTGTCGTAGGTAATTCATCCCGAAACTCAAACACTCTTGGTACTTTATAGCCAGTGACTCGCTCTTTTAAATAATTAACCAATTCTTCCTGGGTTAAGTTGGGGTTTTTGCTAACCACAAACATTTTTATGGCTTCGCCGGTTTTTTCACTGGGCACACCAATCGCCGCACATTGCAACACATCGGGGTGAGTAGCTAATTCGTCCTCTAATTCATTGGGGTACACATTAAACCCTGAGACGACAATCATATCCTTTTTACGATCCACAATTTTGATATAACCCTGTTCATCGACAGTGGCAATATCACCGGTTTTTAACCAGCCATCTTCTGACAACACTTTGGCTGTTTCTTCCTCTCGATTCCAATAGCCCTTCATTACCTGTGGGCCACGCACGCACAGCTCCCCCGTTTCATGAAATGGAAGATCATTACCTTCATCATCACACAACTTAATCTCTGTTGAAGGAATCGGCATACCAATCGATCCTAGTTTGACATCAGGCAATGGATTGGTACTGACCACAGGTGATGTTTCAGTCATGCCATATCCTTCACACACTTTACAACCTGTTAGTTGCTCCCAACGATTAGCGGTATCTAACTGTAAAGCCATTCCGCCAGACAGTGTCAGCTTTAACGGTTTAAAGTTCAGTTGGCGAAACCGCTCATTATTCATCAAACCCACAAATAATGTGTTTAAACCAACAAATACGGTAAACGGCTGTTTTTCCAAGGTATCAATAAAACCAGGTAAGTCACGAGGGTTGGTAATTAATACATTGTGCAACCCTAAAAATAACCCCACCATACAGTGAAAGGTAAACGCATAAATATGGTAAAGCGGTAAAGGCGCTATGACAGTTTCTTTCCCTTCTTCCAAGATATGGCAAGTAATCGCCTTACACTGAAACATATTGGCTACAATATTACGGTGAGTCAGCATGGCTCCTTTAGCAACACCTGTCGTACCACCGGTGTATTGCAAAATAGCCACATCGTCAAAACTCGCTTGATGGGGCTGTAAGCTGTGATGTTTCCCTTTGCTTAACACGTCAAGAAACCCTACCGCCTGAGGAAGGTAATAGCTGGGCACCATTTTTTTAAGGTATTTGACCGCACAGTTCACCACAACTCGTTTTAACAAGGGCAGCATATCGCCTACCTGAGTCACGATAACATGCTTAATTTGAGTTTTGGGTACCACATCTTCCGCTAGGTGAGCCATATTGGCTAATACAACAAGTGCCTTCGCACCAGAATCATTAAACTGATGCTCCATTTCCCGCTCGGTATACAGCGGATTCGTATTCACTACAATCAACCCTGCACGCAACGCACCAAATGTAGCGATGGGAAACTGCAATATATTCGGCATTTGGATAGCAATGCGATCACCTGGCTTTAAATCTGTTTCATTTTGCAAGTAAGCTGCAAATTGGCTACTGAGCTGATCCAGCTGTCGATAGGTTAATACTTGTCCTAGATTAGAAAAGGCGGGTAAATCACCGAACTTCTTACAGGATGCTTCAAATACATCCAGAATGGAAGTGAACTCTCCCGTTGAAATTTCACGGGGAATCCCTGTTGGGTATTTGTCCTTCCAGAAGTCCACAGTCATTGAATAAGCTCCTAAAAAGTTTTACTAATTCAACAGTGGTTTAACTGCTGAACACTATTTTTGTTATTGCCAAGCTACCCAGTTGTTTTTAAGTGTAGTGGTTTGACAACCTCAAAACTGCCTCTGCTTGGCTTGTTTTTTACTCAGTAAAGGCTTAAGCTGAACCCAGTTTCAAACGAGCGTTTTTTTTAACATCTCAATTTAATGAAGTCCAACGAATTAGCTTAAAACCATAGCGTAAATTAACAAGTATTATCTTTTAAAACGCCAAGGCTTGCAGGATGACCCCCACTGTTGCACCGCTTATGGAAAACACAACCGATGTAAAACCCAAGCAACCAGCCAATAGTCACTGGTTACCAGTGACAGGCTGTCGTTTATATATCCGCTACTGGCAACCCAATTACCCTGCAAAAGGTATTGTTCATATTCTTCATGGGCTAGCGGAACACAGCGGCCGCTACCAACGGCTGGCAGAATGGCTCAACCAGCAACACTTTATTGTTATAGCCCATGACCAACGGGGGCATGGCAAAACGGGTCAGCAAACCCAACTCGGCCACTTCAGTGACCATAATGGCTGGGATTACCTCATCAGCGATGTACTCTCTGTTCAGGCCTGGGCCACTGACATGTTTGGCGAACTGCCTGTTACACTTATAGGGCATAGTATGGGCTCCTATCTTGCCCAAGACTTTTTATTAACCCATAGTCGGGCTATTCACGCCGTGATTTTATCTGGCTCTAATCATGACTTAGCCCTAAAATTTACTGCGAGTCGCTGGATTGCCCAACTTGAGCGTTGGCGTTTAGGAGCAAACACCCCTAGTCGTCTAATTGACCAACTGGTATTTGGTCGCTTCAACCGTCGTATTTCTCCGCATCATACAAACCATGACTGGCTCAGTCGAGATAGCCAACAAGTAGCTGCTTATGTCGCAGATCCATTGTGTGGCTTTATTAGTACACCACAACTGTGGGTCGATTTATTTCAAGCACTCCAACGCATTAACCAAGTGAGTAACCTAAAATCGATACGTTCAGACTTACCCATCTATGTGCTTGGAGGCCGAGATGACCCCATCAGTGCCGGCAAGCGCTTGAAATATCTAGCAAGTGCTTTACGAGCCGCCGGTATAAAGCAGGTCGCCGAAGCCATTTATGTGGGTGGCCGTCATGAAATGTTTAATGAAATTAACTACCAACAAGTGTATACCGATATGACGGACTGGTTAAACAGCACTTTTAATTCAACACCATGCAACTCTTTACATGTTGCATGAACTAACCTATTACCAGGGCATGTTTGCTTGCGTTAAAAGCTACCGCTAATAATTGTGCATAACCCTGGCCCAGGATCTTCATTGGCAACTAACGCCTTGAAAGTCTTGTCTTTATTAGCTCATAAGTGCAGTTTTTCTGGCCTTTTATAATATTTAGGCTGGTCTTAAGGATCAATTTTGCTAGAATTGCGCTGTTTTCTTAGGTTGCTTGGAATGGATAGTATGATTAATCGCTGGGTCTTATTGGTGGCGTCAATGTTTGTATTGGTTAGCCCAACCCAGGCATCGGAACAATTTGCCAACGAAGTACGTTATCTAAAACAACAAGTGAAGGATACTCACTGCCGTTTTTTGTATAACGGCAAACAATATCAACCAGCCGCTATGCTCGACTATATCGAACGCAAGCAAACGGTTTTTAAAGACGATATTAGCAATGCTGAAGAGTTTATTGTGTTAACTGCCAGCAGAAGCGCAAAAACAGGGCAGCCCTTAAAAATCCAATGCCCTGGTAAACCCGCTATGAAAACCAAAGGCTGGTTATTGGATAAACTACAAACGTATCGGTTAATGAGCCAATCAGTCGCTAATTAGTCATCAGCTGGCGTGTACTCAACTATCTGATTACGCCCTTGTTGCTTAGCCTGATAAAGTGCTTGATCAGCTTGATCAATTAAATCTGCTGGTTGTAATTCCCGGCTGGGGATACAAGCAGCAATCCCCATGCTTAGTGTCACATACCCCGTAGCAGATTTTGGATGAGCAATGACTAGAGCTTTTATTTGCTCTTGAATCTTATTAGCCACCAGGTGCGCATGAGCACTATCGGTGTTTGGCAGCAGTACAACAAACTCCTCACCACCATAGCGAGCCGTCAGATCCCCTGGACGCTGACAAGTGCTTTCAATTTCTTTTGCAATTTGTTTTAAACACTGATCACCCGCTAAATGACCAAGCATGTCATTGTAGTTTTTAAATAGATCAACATCTAACAAAATCAAAGCCAGCCTTTTTTCTTCACGCTGGCAGCGACTCCACTCTTGCGCTAATACCTGGTCAAAGGCGCGTCGATTAGCAATTTCAGTCAAACCATCTAATCGAGAAATACGTTCTAACTGGCTATTTGCCAGAAGCAGTTTTTCATTCGTTTCCGCTAAATCTCGTGTTTTATTTCTGACTCGTTCTTCAAGCAATTCATTTGCAGCAATTAACTTATCTGCCATTTGATTAAATGCTCTAGCTAATACTCCTAGTTCATCATTGGTAAAGCTATGAATACGTTGACTTAAATCCCCATTGGCAATCATGACAGCCACGTGGGTTAAGCTGTTAATGGGGCGAGTAATGCTGGTTGCCAGAAAAACCGCAAATAAAATGGTGACAAAAGCTGAAACTAATAAAGCAATTATCATGAAATGACGCTGCCTAGCCAAAGGAGCTAACGCTTCATCTTGATCAATTTTCAAGGTCATTCCCCAACCAGTTTTGGAAAATGTAGTGACATAAGCAAATACTTGATGCCCTTGATAGTCAGTTAATTCCAATAGTTCTGGGGCTTGACCGGCCGTTATCAACTTAAACGGATTAATCTTAAGCTGAAACGGCTGCAATT
Source organism: Spartinivicinus marinus (assembly GCF_026309355.1). Lineage (NCBI taxonomy): Bacteria > Pseudomonadati > Pseudomonadota > Gammaproteobacteria > Oceanospirillales > Zooshikellaceae > Spartinivicinus > Spartinivicinus marinus. The sequence goes on along the minus strand of NZ_JAPJZK010000001.1, from coordinate 5,359,294 downwards.
GATTGGCAAAACGCACAGGTAAAATAGACTCAACCTGTCCCTCTGCAGTTTGATAACTAATAATCGTCTCTTCAGACAGCCCTAGCCCTATCAAGCCAGTCACAATAGCCTGAATACTTTCCAAACCGGCTATCACCACCAACTGACCTAGCTCTTTATTTTCCAATACAAGAGGGCTAACAATGTGCAATTGCTTTTGATTTTGTGGGGTAACAACCACTCTTACCCACATTTGTGGCGTAGGCGTCGGCAAGTGTAAGTCAGTAAAGTCACTATCTAGTAGAGCAGGCTCTGTTGCAGCGAGTACGTCTCCCTGCAATGAAAGCACCATAATCCCTCTAAAATCTGGAATGGCTTTTTTTGCGTCAATTAAAATTTTAGTGACTTTAGCTAAGGCAGCAGGGTTTGGCACTTCCAAATGGTCACGTAAAGACAGTCTCAGCTGAGTTCGACTGGTAAGCAATGCCAGGCGCTCTTGATGCTGCTGAATAACCTGATTCAACCTGGCAGCCTGGATAGTGAGAGTGGTCGCCAGGTGATGTTTAATTGCTTGAGTGAGTGCCTGCTGGCTATTGATATAATACAAAGATCCACTAATCAACAGCAGCACAACGGTTACCACTAAAATGGTAGTTGCTATTTTTTGTCTAAGACCCAAATTCAAGCGCAATACCCAGTACTATAATTCTAGAGGGCTGATAGCAGGCTTATTAGCGATGCCCTTTTAGAGGATAGCTTGAAAAAACTGCATTAGCAGCAGTCTTTATTGATACAGTTTATTGGTATAACTGACTAGCTTGAATTGTTTGGTCGATTTGCTTTACCAACTGCTGATAGTCTTTACTGTCGGGGTTTTGATACCTTTGCTTAAACTGGCTCTCTGTCATCCCTTCAGGTAATCGGCTTAAACGAGGAATTAATGCATCAGCTGTTGTATTGACTATTTTTTGTTGTACGGCTTTGGCTGTTTGCTCATCTTTAGTTGCATAAGCAGCAAACTGAATACCCGCACGATCAGCAGCCAAGTCATAAAAACTGAAACCCGAACCATTTTTTGCATCATCCAGCTCTTTCCACAACCCTAGTGTGTCTGATACTTCATTGCCTGCATACAAGGCTATGGCTGCTGAAAAGCTGAAGTGCCTGGCCAAATCTTTACGTCGGTGTACATAAAAAATCCGACGTCGCTCATTACGCAGTGCTTTATTGGCCAAGTAATCCGCTGTAGGAAATGATGATTGATATAAGGCTAACGCTGTCAACATGGCCTGATTTTGCACCACAGCAGACGCCCCTTGTTGTACTTGTTGCCGTGCTTGCTCCGCTAGGTATTGGAATAATTTCCAAAAATCGGGTAAACGAACCTCTTGCTGTTGAGAGGCAAACACATAAATAGCGGTTAAGTAATAACCTATTTGTTGCTGCTGCTGGGCGCTAAAAAGCAATTCTCGGCTTTGCTGGTTAATGCTTGATACCACTTTACTTGACTGATATTTCACGACAATTTGTGTGGGTGATACGCTAACCTGCTCGATCGTTTGATAAATCGACAATAACTGCTGTGTACGGGGAAGCTGTTGTGCTTGCTCAATCCCCCAGTCTGTTATCACCTGAGGAATAGGAATAGGCCCTACTTTCAGTGCGGTTAGCTTTGGCACTTCGGGTGTTGGCTCAACTGCAAATGATAAGGTCAAGTAGCGACCAAGTACTTTTATTACCCCTTGTAGCTGTACCTTATCTTTCAAATAATCTGCTTTGATTCCCGTTAAAAATGGCAATGAGCGCTGTACCTTGGTTACACCATGATTGAGTACAGCAGAAGCTTCGGTAGGCAATAAAGTTACTTGATAGCGTTTTTCATTAGCTAAATAAACAGGTGCATTTGCCTTAGTTAACTGTTTAATGGTTAATGTGCTGTTTTGGGCTGCTGCAAACGGCGGTGTAGCCTCAGTAATGAAAAAGCCTGCCACAGCTAAGCACACTACTAATAATGTAAGTCTAAAAAACCAGCGCTTCATTCACACTCTCTTTTCAACCTGCTTACTTTCTAAGCCAATCTCTATGCCACTTTAACGTTTAAACAAATTTACTTTTCAAACAAATTAGTGACGTTCTAGTTGGGCTGTGTGCCAACGGGCTCAATCTGTTTTATTCAACGGGGCTGCTTGCTTTACTGTATTGCTCACTTACCCGCGGATGTTTGCTCAGTTACTTGTAGGGGTTATACCCTAATCTTCCATCTCTGGGTAGCCATGCCAGCCGCTGATCGGCAAAATTTATCACAAAGATAGATCAATACAATTAGCTGAAGTTCAACCATTAATAGAGACTATAAATATCCACTTGCTTACAAATTTCGGAATCAAACACAGTTTTGGAGTTAAAGACTATGCAGCGTATTACTATTTTTGGTCGACCTGGTTGCGGTTACTGTCGTCGTGCTAAAGAGCTATGTGAGATCAAAGCCCTTAACTACAAATACATTGATATACACGAAGCGGGTATTAGCCAGGCAGACTTAGAAAAAACAATTGGCAAGCCTGTTGTCACGGTACCCCAGGTATTTATTGGCCAGCAACATATTGGTGGCTTTACTGAACTTGATGCTCATCTGAAACACCAAGCATCTTCTTCTATAGTTAGCTAACAGCATCTAGCTTACAACTATTATTTAGCTAACTATGGTTGAGGACCTAGCTCATGCAGGTAGGACACGATAGCCTAAACACGCGCCGCGAGCTTGTCGTGGGTGATCATAAATACCTTTACTATGACCTTCATGCACTCCATAAAGAAGGGGTTGGCGATGTTAGTCAATTACCCTTCTCACTCAAAATACTGCTGGAAAACTTGCTCCGCTTTGAAGATGGCCAGTCAGTCACCATAGCCGATATCCAAGCCTTACTCGGCTGGCTCAGTCAACGCCGAGCCAACCAAGAGATAGCTTTTCGCCCTGCTAGAGTGTTAATGCAGGACTTTACCGGGGTACCTGCCGTGGTTGACCTAGCTACCATGCGCCAGGCGATGCAGGCTAAGCAAGGTACCTCCCAAGCTATTAACCCATTGATCCCCGTCGATCTGGTGATTGACCATTCAGTAATGGTCGACCACTTTGGCGATACTGCTGCTTTTCGTGACAACGTTATGTTCGAAATGGAAAGAAACCAGGAGCGCTACCAGTTCTTAAAGTGGGGACAACAGGCTTTCAGTAACTTTCGTGTTGTTCCTCCTGGCACCGGCATTTGCCACCAAGTCAACTTAGAGTACCTGGCCCAAACCGTATGGCAATGCAAGGTGGGTCAAGCGCATTATCTTTACCCAGATACATTAGTCGGCACTGACAGCCATACCACCATGATTAATGGACTGGGCGTATTGGGTTGGGGCGTTGGAGGCATTGAAGCTGAAGCCGCTATGTTAGGGCAACCCATTTCGATGTTGATTCCTGAGGTAGTGGGATTTGAGCTGACTGGAAAACTTCAGGAAGGGATAACTGCCACCGACTTAGTACTAACTGTCACGCAATTACTTCGTCAGGAAGGGGTTGTCGGTAAGTTTGTAGAGTTTTATGGTGCTGGGCTTAATCACCTGCCCTTAGCTGATCGCGCTACCATTGCTAATATGGCCCCTGAATACGGTGCTACTTGCGGATTTTTTCCTATCGATCAAGAAACCCTAACTTACCTCCAGCTCAGTGGTCGCTCTGCAGAAACCATTGCTTTGGTGGAAGCCTATGCAAAAACCCAAGGGCTGTGGCGAGCAGATGATGCAACTGCACCTTTATATAGCCGCCAATTATCTCTGGATTTAGCCACTGTTGAGCCCTGTCTCGCAGGCCCCAAACGCCCTCAAGACAAAGTGGCATTAAAACAAGCAGCCCAAACCATGCAAGCAACCCTGGAGCTGGCTGGGCAAGCCTCCGCCCGAACAGTTAAAGTCGAGGACTATGAGCTAACCGATGGTGATGTTGTGATTGCCGCGATTACCTCCTGTACTAACACTTCTAATCCTGCTGTTATGCTAGGCGCTGGGTTGGTCGCGAAAAAGGCCCTGGAAAAAGGCATGACAGTCAAGCCTTGGGTAAAAACCTCCCTGGCGCCTGGATCGAAAGTTGTCAGTGAGTATCTTGCTGCCTCTGGCTTACAAACTGCACTCGATCAGTTAGGGTTTAACTTAGTGGGCTATGGCTGCACCACCTGCATTGGTAACTCAGGCCCCCTACCCGCGCCTATTAGCCAAGCGATTCAGCAGGCCGATTTACATGTTTGTTCGGTATTATCTGGTAATCGCAATTTTGAAGGCCGCGTACACCCTCAGGTAAAAGCTAACTGGCTAGCCTCACCACCACTCGTCGTTGCTTATGCCCTGGCAGGCACCTTGCGTATTAATTTAACCACCGACCCAATTGGTGAGGACAATCAAGGCAAGCCGGTCTATCTAAAAGATATCTGGCCAACCCAGCACGAAATACAACAATTGCAGGTGCATGTGTTACAAAGCCAGTTTCATCAGGAGTACCAGGCTGTATTTGATGGCACTAAAGAATGGCAACAGTTGAGTGTGCCCACAGGAGAAATTTTTAGTTGGGATGATGACTCCACTTATATTCGCCACCCCCCTTTTTTTGAAGGTCAGTATGCTATACCTCAGCAGTCGGATATAGAGGGGGCACGTGTTCTTGCCCTGCTGGGAGACTCAGTCACCACCGACCATATTTCACCGGCTGGGGTCATTAAACCCGATAGTCCAGCTGGAGAATATTTACAAAGCCAAGGCATTGAACCTAAAAACTTTAATTCCTACGGCTCTCGTCGGGGTAATCATGAAGTGATGATGCGTGGTACCTTTGCCAATATTCGGATTCGTAATGAAATGGTTCCTGGCATTGAAGGCGGCTATACCCTGGATGTAATTACAGGAGAACAACAACCCATATACGATGCAGCCATGCGTTATCAATCTCGTGGCATTCCCTTAGTGATCATTGCCGGTAAAGAGTATGGAACAGGTTCAAGCCGTGACTGGGCCGCCAAAGGCACCCGTTTATTAGGCGTTAAAGCCGTCATTGCAGAAAGCTTTGAGCGGATTCATCGATCAAACTTAATTGGGATGGGCGTATTACCACTACAGTTTGAGCAAGGTGTCAGCCGAACCAGCCTGCAACTAACGGGGGAAGAAACTATCAGTATTACTGGAATTAAAGCTGGACTTAGCCCCCAACAAATATTAGCTGTTGTAATTTCGAGCCCAGACCAGTCGATTGAAACCATTAATGTCCGCTCTCGCATTGATACCCTGGATGAACTGCACTATTACCAGCAGGGTGGTATTTTACATTATGTATTGGCTAACCTAACCGACGATCTATAGCTAGCTGATAGCCTGGATGCTTCCCAGGCTAATGCACTCTTGTTGAATGAATAGAAAAAAATGATCCATTAGAAGACAGTAAAAAAACCAAAACAAGCCGTCTTACTCCCCCTATCGATTATTAGTTAACTTCGTGATAAGTTAATAACCGGTAACTATAAGCAACTAATTTTGCCTTTCCTCTTACCCTTGTTTACAAATAATGCCAATACCTGGAAACTGTGAAACAGTGGCATTTTATTACCGCTGTCAAGCAGAATTATTTGTACTTCAAGCGATTTATAAAAAACACATAAATGGAAGTCACTTTCCAGAGGAATAACAACAATGATCCAAAAATTTTTATCCATTCCAAGCAAACGACAACTGACTCGTTGTCGCTGGGGGCTTGTCACCTTAACCTTATCTATTACCGCCTGTGCAGCAACACCCCCTGCCAAACAAGCCATAATAGAAGGTGAGCGTAGTGTACCGATTGAAGCTAAAAAAGGCATGGTAGTCACCAGCCATACATTAGCCACCAAAGTTGCTCAGCAGGTACTGGCTGAAGGGGGGAATGCTATAGACGCGGCTGTTACAGCTGGTTTTGCTTTAGCGGTTACCCAACCCCGGTCGGGTAACATTGGCGGTGGTGGTTTTATGTTGATTTCCAACGACAAGAAAAAAATGGTGGAAGCCATCGACTACCGGGAAACCGCGCCTTCTGGTGCTAGTGAAAAGATGTTCCAAGACAGTAAAGGTAATGTGGTCACTGACCGTAGTCGCTTTACGCACTTAGCCGCCGGTGTGCCTGGAACAGTGGCTGGTTTATTAATGGCCCTGGAGCGTCATGGTTCTATTTCAAGGGAGCGCGCACTGGCGCCAGCCATTAGGCTAGCAGAAGAAGGGTTTATTGTGCCAGCTCGCTTTACCAAAGGCACCATTGAAGCCGCTGCCATGTTAAAAAAATGGCCTGCTACGAAAAAAGCTTTTTATAAAGCCAATGGATCGCCTTACCAACCTGGCGAACGTTTAGTCCAAAAAGATTTAGCCGAAACCTTAAAGCGCATTGCTAAAGAAGGTCGTAAAGGGTTCTATCAAGGCAAAACTGCCGACTTAATTGTGGCAGAAATGAAACGCCATAACGGGCTAATCACCCATAACGACCTAAAAGGTTATCAACCCGAAGTTCGTAAGCCGGTACACGGCACCTATCGTGGTTATGATATTTATTCCATGCCAAGTCCCAGCTCAGGAGGTACTCATGTCGTACAAATCCTGAATATTTTAGAAGGATACCCTATTGGCAAATATGGCCATAATTCTGCTAAAACTATCCACTTAATGGCCGAGGCCATGAAGCGGGCTTATGCGGATCGTTCTAAATATTTAGGCGACACTGACTTTGTAAAAGTGCCAGTGGCCGGCTTAACGGATAAAAACTACGCAAAAACGCTGCGTGACCAAATTAATCTGAATAAAGCCACCCCTAGTAAAACTATCAGCCCAGGTACGCCTCCTGGCTATGAAAGTAACGAAACCACTCACTTCTCTATTGTAGATCGATTCGGTAATGCAGTAGCCAATACCTATACCATCAACTTCAGTTATGGCTCAGGAATTGTAGTAGACGGTGCCGGTTTCTTACTGAATAACGAAATGGACGATTTCAGTGCCAAGCCTGGGGTACCCAATGCTTATGGCTTAATTGGTGGAGAAGCCAATAAAATTGAGCCGAGAAAACGGATGCTGAGCTCAATGTCACCCACTATTGTGAAAAAAGACGGCAAGAACTTTATGGTGACTGGTAGCCCTGGTGGTTCAAGAATTATCACAACCACATTACAAGTGATTATGAATGTTATTGACCATAATCTAAATATATTGGCTGCAGTGAGTGCACCACGAATTCATCATCAGTGGTTACCCGATGAAATTCGTATTGAACAAGGTATCAGCCCAGATACCATTCGGTTACTGGAAGGCATGGAACACAAAGTGAGCCAGCAGTCTGCAATGGGTGCCATTCAAAGTATCATGATTACAAACGGTACTTTCTACGGGGCTCCCGACCCACGTCGAAGTACCTCTAGCGCCATGGGTATTTAATCTATACCCTACGCTTTGGGTATATATCTTTGCGTTGATAAATTAATATTGACAGCCGCTACTCTCAGTTAGCGGCTGTCTATATTTAAGGGGTGCTCTATAAGGGTATTCTTAAGAGTGCGTCTAAAAATAGCAATTTTTTTGTGAGAGCAAGACAGCACCGCACGGAAGGCCACAGTGTATAATTAATACATGAGGACCTGAGTACGGAGCTAACGCAGCTATCGCGAAAAAAGGGCATTTTTAGGGGTGCTCGTAATTATAAGCTCCTAAAATAATGATTAATATCTCTCATCCTTTGCGAGTTATAATGTCTAGGCTCAAAGCCATACCCCCCATTTGAGTAATTTACCTTAAAAAAGCCCAAATTATTTTGCGAATAAACAGGTAATGGCTCTGCGTTAGCCAACTGTGCCTGACATTGGCTTTTCAGTAAATCATGATCAGCTTGAGAGAGGCTAAAATAATGAATCGCTCTGCCCATCAAATTAGTGTCTGTCACCCACTGACCAGAAGCAGTCACCTGGCTTCCGTCTTCATTAACTAATGCTTCCAAACTGCCTGCCCCCGAACAAAGGATTGTCGTCCACTCGGCATGAGCCCCCGCTATACCGACACAGGCTAACATTGTTGCTATTGTTTTTTTCATTGGCTAGATACTTTCTATTTGATTAGATGTTTTAACATAAGGCCGCTCATTATAAGTCTTATGAAGTATAGTTAAAGATAACAAGTTAAACACCAACTGTATTATATGGAAAGCCTTTCCCTATATAGCTGTTGTCTTTGATAAAGGGCTTGGATCTACTCGACAGCTTCCAAAATAGCCAATAAATACTAAAATGAACTCAATTACCTTAAAGCAGTATTAGAGGCACAAGAATGGTTTCTAAGCCCAACCGTTTGAAACTCTTGGTTACTTTTAGTTTGTCATTATTTCTCATCATGAACGCCTATGCAGTCTTTTCATTTGAGTTAAACACTGGCGCTCAGGATAGTGCACCGAAATACTTTATGAAAGATGGAGAAATGACAGGGCTATGTGTCGAAATAATACATGCTCTTGAAAAGGAAAACCCAAACATTAGGATTGCCGGCTATAATAAATTTTTCCCATTCAAACGAATAAAGCTCAATTTGGAAAAATGAACATTTGATGTATTTCTTGGTTTTTCTAGAAACCCGGAACGAGAAAAAGCTTATCATTTTGTCGATACACCTTTGTACTCAGTAAAATACATTATGGCTGTGCGAAGCAACGACAACATTAATTTAGATAAAATATATAATCGCTATACATCTAACTAGTTAGTCTGGCCAACTACCGAAAGAATAATACTTATCTTTTATCTTTGCTAGCTTTTCTGAGTTTCTTATCTTTTCAACTGTATCCCATATTTTTTCAGAGAAGTCAGGATATTTATCATAAAACTGATGCGATATTATTAAAAAATAAGGTTTTGTCTTTAGTGGCGGAGACAATTGTTTAATATTGTCATGCTTTCTCACATACACTTGTCCAACATTCTCATGAACAGCTAAAGCCGATAGTCGACTATTTAGCAGCATAATAAATCCTGACCCTGGGTCATCAACTTCTGTCGTTTTTATACCAAGGTTATTTAAATCTGCCACTATTGAAAAACCTCGTTGAGCACCTACTGATAAGTTACTTTTATTTTCTAAAATATTTCCATCCCAACGTACTGATGCTCCTTCTATCGAATAAAGAAAATAACTCGAAGTATTAAACCTTCTCCCAATATCCAAGTGACCGGATTTTTTAGGATAACGACCACTTTTTTCTCGTTCTGGTTTATAACTTGCTGACGTCACAGCATTTACACGTCCTTCTTGCAAGCTGACTAAACAGCGCTTCCATGGCATTCTAACAATATTAATATTGACTTCTAAATCAGCTTCTATCTCTCGAACAAATTCAATAAAAAAACCTGGGTGCTTCCCTGTGTAATGGCTTGCAGCCTTCCTATAAATGGGAAAGCTGCCTGAGTCTTCTATAGCAAGAACAACCGTTTCAGGCGTTCCAGCTGTAGCAAAAGATAATTGAGTAAAAAATATAAAAGTTATTACAAATAGCAATAAGTGCATAATTACCTCTAACACCCAGCAGTAATTACATAATAGTCGCCTGAAAGGTATATAACATAAGAATGAGACTATCTGGCAATAAAAGCAAAAATAACAGCCTCGCAAGCGGTTTTATCAATTATCATAAGGTGTTGACTATAGTTATAATCAATCGGTTTAGGCACACATACCCACTGCGTAAGGGTATAACATGATAAGAGCAATAATATTTCTACTATTGTATAGCTATCTTATTCCCATCACAGCCAGCAACAATGCCTTAATAATTACACAAATCACCGATGACAGCCCTCTTACCAATACAGCAAAAGATATCATTCGAATGGCTTATCAAAAACTAGGTATTAACATCCATTTCTTAAGGCTGCCTGCTGAAAGGTCTTTGGTATTGACTAACCAAGCAGTCACCGATGGCGAGCTGTTTCGCATTGACAATATCAATTTAGCATACCCCAACTTGATTAAAGTACCGACACCCTATCTTGTTGCTGAGCACATGGCATTTAGTAAAACAAAACAGTTTACTGTCAAAGGCTGGGAAAGTGTAAAGCCTTACCGTATTTGCTTTAGAATAGGTTATAAAGTAGCAGAACATAATACTCGAGGCTTTAATATTGTCCTGGTAAACACTAATCAGCAAGCACTTCATATGTTGAATTCTAATCGAGTCGAAGTTGTAATTCTCGATCGATTAATAGGCTTAAATTCTATCCAATCACTAGGATTCAAAGATATAAAAATGCTTACCCCACCACTTCAAACAACTCCCTTATTCCACTATTTGCATAAAAAACACAAAAAACTAGTTCCTAAGTTAAACACCATTATCCAAGAACATCGCCAAGGCAAAGTCTTAAACTATTAACCTATTTATTGAGTTTACTAAAATGACTTCTCGCATGATTGATATTAATCAATTGAATTTTAAATTTTGACTGCCAAAGACAATTTTTCACATCATCACCCAACTCAGCTAGAATAGATGTGGACAAATAAGGCGTTAATGGATAAAAAGCAATCGCGAGTTGCCTTATAAGGTTTGAGGTAACTAAACAAGTCTCTGCTACCTCATCCCGATCTTTTCCTTTATTTATTTCCCAAGGTGTACGCTTATGGAAGTAATTATTACAACTATCAAGAAGACCTAAAAGTGTTCTAGCAAGAACTGCCAAACGACTTGAGCGGCTTTAGTACGTTGCCCCAAACAGACTAAATTTATCGGGCTGGTATCAGGATGCCCCCATTCAGGTAAGACTGGGGTTAGCTTGCCAATTTTTATTTCCTCACTAATAAATGCAGGATCAATCATTATAATTCCAAGGCCTTCACACGCCATGTCTACTAAAGCCCTGCTGTTATCAGTTTTAATCGCTGGTGTGACTTCAATTGTTTCCGTATGCCCATACTTATCTTGAAATGGCCAACAGTTGAATGTATTAGTAATATTCCCAAACGCTAGACAGTCATATTGTTTCAATTCGTGAGGGTATTTAGGGTATCCACGTTCTAATAAGTATCTTTCTGAGGCAAACCAGCCCCACTGTTTTGTACCAATTTGTCTTGCTATGAGTGATGAATCAGGCAAGCACCCAATACGAATAGCAATATCAACTTTTTCGGTAAGAAAATCAACATTCTCATCTTTAAAACTTATTTCCAAAGCAATCTCAGGATACCTTTTACGAAACTTACTCAACAGCGGGATAAGAAATCGTTGGCCCATTAACATGCTAGCACTGATTTTAACCTTGCCCTTTGGAATAGCTTGTGTTTCCTCAATTACATCATGCATATTAGAGAGTATTCTTGTTAAGTCATCTGTACCCGCCAGTAAATTGAGGCCCACTTCGGTTAAATGAAGTTGCCGTGTGGAGCGCTTAATCAATGGTTGTCCAACAAAATCCTCAAGCTGTCGTATTTTTTTACTGATTGAAGATCTGGGTAAGCTTAATTCATTTGCGACAGCCTGAAAGCTTCCTCGCTCAGCCACTAAGTGAAAAATATGGAGTAACGGCAGGTTTAGGTATGACACGTTAAATCCTTGTCTTTGTTTCTCAAATAGAATCAGTGTGTGTTCATATTGGAGCCTTATGAACATCTGATCAAGCTGATAGTCTCTCAAATATCGCAAAGCATCGACTATAAACGAGGAGATCAGTATGAAAGATAAAACGGTTTTAATAACCGGCGGGACATCTGGAATTGGGTTAGCATTAGCAGAACACCTAGTCAAATCAGCCCATCATGTGATCATCACAGGTCGTGATCAAACCAAAGTTGATCGAGTCAGTCAGGCGCTTGGCTGTTTAGGGCTAGTGGCTGATAGTGCTAACACTCATCAGCTAGTACAACTATCAAAGTCGCTACAGAAAGATAATATTCGATTAGACGGTCTGGTCCTAAACGCTGGAGTGTTCTATCCTGAGTCTTTTGTTACCACAACAGAAGAAGTGTATGATTTAACAATGACGATAAACACAAAAGGCCCATTGTTTACGTTACAATCACTCCTGCCCACTCTCAACAACCCATCCAGTGTGGTATTTGTTTCCAGTATTGTTGTCAATAAAGCTTTTGCCAATGCCGCTTCCTACTCTGCAAGCAAAGCAGCCTTTGAAGCAATCGCACGCGTAGCCAATCTTGAGCTTGCACCACGAGGTATTCGCATTAATTCCGTTCGCCCAGGCGTCACTGCTACCGAGATTCAAAGCAAAGCTGGCATGACATCTGAACAACAGAGTGGCTTGTTTAAATCGATGCAAAGTACAGCGTTAGGTCGAGTTATGCAGCCTGATGACCAAGTTGGTGCTATTGAATTTTTATTGTCTAATCAGTCGTTAGCTATGCGTAATGCAGTTTTGGACGTTGATGGAGGTTACTTACTTTAGGGCACCTCTAATGTTAATCGGTTTTACCACGCCATTTCTTAAGTGTTTTTTTAGCCTTTTCTACATGCTCATCTTTTATATGAGCAGCAACTGTCGCTAATGCGGCTGCTAAAACGCCCACATCGTCTGTAAAACCCAATGCCGGTATTATATCTGGAATAGAATCCAGGGGAGAAATAAAATACCCTAAAGCACCGATGATTACCGCCCTTGCCCAGGCTGGCGTGTCTGAATCCATTAAGGCATAGTACATTTTTAAAGCAGGCTCCAAAACAGACTCACCAGCCTTTTTTGCATACTTTTTTACCTTACTCCAAAACTTTTCTTCAGAATATTTATTTTCATACTTTTTGGGTAAACGTTTAATTTCGTACATTATTATACCCTTCTGCTTTGGCTATACCCGTCGCGAATCATTTTTAGGTTTTGTTATCATCGTTCCTCACCCCAATTACCTATTAATATAGGCTCATGAGACTTCGTCACTTGATGGCCTCACCTAAAAACCCTACGCATTGGGTATATATCCCCTACTAAATGAAGCTTTCTTTGATCACAACAAGATCAACAAACGTTGCTTTATGTCACTCACCCGTTTTCTATTTTGGCCAAGATCACTATGCCCAACCCGTGAGGCGGAGCGGATATGGATCAGTTTGCTTGTTTCATCTAACCGAACCTCTAAATCATCGACAAAACCAAAAATGGTTGATGTAAAAGTTGCTGCAACATAATGCGCCTGACGGTTAACAATTGTACCGCCAGCATTTTCAATGACTGACGTGATCGCCGCCATAATTTCTTTAGACTGCCATTTTGGCAAGGTTAGCGGTTCAATAAAATGAGTGGTATCTTCTTTAAAGTCGCTGTTGACACAATTAGGCTTAGCGGGACATTGAGCCAGCACACCATTGATAAGACCACTCGGCTGCCCAGATTGGGATTGATACCCCAAATAGGCAAAATAGAAAAGCACAATACCTGTCAGAATGATTAATAGCAAAAAGCCAACTAACAGACTCTTTTTTAGCATTTTACCTTCAGGGTTTTTGAATCGCTTCTATAAACTTATAACAATGCCGACAGTAATGTGGCAATACCCAAAAATGACATAAAACCAGCAATATCCGTAATGGTGGTTAGGATAATCGACGATGACTGGGCTGGGTCTTGACCCAGTTTGGTTAATACAATGGGGACAACGGCTCCTGCCATACCCGCCATTACCATAGAAATGATCATCGCAATGGTAATCACTAACGATAGACCAATACTACCACTCCAAATATATACACCTATTGCTGTGGTCAACGCAATGGCAATACCATTCACCACACCGATCTTGATTTCTTTGAGTAAAACCCTTAACCAATTTCTAACGGTAATTTCTTTTAAGGCTAAACCTCGAATAGTGACAGCTTGTGCCTGGGCACCTGCATTACCCGACTGTCCAGCCACAACAGGCAGTAATACGGCCAACGCTGTAAATTTGGCAATAGTATCTTCAAATAAAGCGACTACCGAAGCTGCAGCAAATGCAGTGACTAAATTAATTTCCATCCAAGGCAAGCGCTTTTTAATCGCAAACCACGCTTTGGATAAAGCACGCTCTTCTCTGCTCACCCCCACCATGGCCTGTATATCAGTTAATGAATTATCTTGTAAAGTTCGTAATAGAGAGGGGTGTTGAATGGCACCTAATAATTTCCCATTAATATCGATGACAGGTAAAATATCCAGCTTAAACTGAGTCAATTTATCAGCGACTTCATCAAGGGAGTCAAAGGGCGAAATTAATGCCCTGGGTGGCAACGCTAGTTGTTGTAATTTTTCATCGCCTTCACTGAGAGCCAAGGCGGTAATATCAACAATGCCTTGCAACTGCTGATCAGCATCCACAATAAACACTTTTCGAATAGGCTTGTGTTTTTGTTTCCGTAATAAACGTAGTGCATCATCTGCCGTATTATCGGGCAACAACCGAATAACTCTTGGGTCTAACATTTGCCCAGCAGTACGCTCTGGATATTCAAGCAGCTTTTGCAAGTCGTTTGCGTAATCTTCCGGTAAATTTTCCAGGCACCGCTGCTTATCTTCTTTCGATAAGCGATTTAACGTTTGTGCACAATCAGGCGTATCCATTACCAATAATAGATTTTTTTGAGCACGGCTTTCCAGCAAAGGCAACAATTGATCAGCAATATGAGGCGGGAAAAAACTCCAGATACGAACTAGCGTAGCCGTTGACTGCTCAGCTAACAACAAAGCCATTTCTTCAAGTGGGTAAGCTTCTAAAACATTTGCAGCGTCTTTAGGATACTCTAATAGAAACTGTTGGCTTAATCGATTAATTGCTATGTTATCAACATTACTGGTTTCTGAAAGGCTAGCGCTTGTCATTTTGTCCTCCTCTCGAATTTAAATCCCATGCATCACGCAACGTTTGCCAAACACCAGTGATACTATCTGAAAGTAATTGCCCAAGACTGTCACTTAATTGAGGAGCTTCCATCATTTTTTCAGGTAGATTTTTTAATTGCTCAATTGCTTGGTTCAAGGCACCATAATTTAATACACCAATAAACTCATCATGTCGATTAACCACAGGCATTACGATTGAGTGGCTCCAGTCAGGATGTTTTTGTGCCTGATTCAACTGCATCCGAGAGCGTAACGCTTCAGGCTTTGAATCCATTAACTCACTTAACTTTTTAGCTTCATCAACCTTACCCATCACATCCGTTGCAGCGATAACCCCCACTAGCTTTTGCCGACGATCTAGAATAAATAACCGATGCTGGATTGTGCCTTGAAACGATTTTAGCTGTTGGTATGCTTCTGCTACGGTAATATTATTTCTTAATGTTAATGCCTGAGGAGTAATCCAAGCTCCTACCACACTAGCCGGATAAGCCAATAATACTTGAATAGCCTGGGCTTTTAACTTAGGCACTTGATGCAAAATGGCTTTGGTTTTAGTTTGAGAAAGCCCTTTTAACAAAGTCGCAGCATGAGTAGCTGATATTTGCGTCAGTAGCTTCGCGGCGGTGTTATGATCTAACTGGTCTATGCAAACAATGCCTTTGGCACTGGTCAGCTGCACCAGTGTAGCAGCCCCTACCGGGACAGACACAAGTTTAAGTAAATCCACAATGGCTGCTTCTGGCATTGTTTCTAAAATTTTTGCTGCAGCTTCTGGCGCCCTTTCCAGATAAGTTAATGCTAGCTTTTGTTTACTCTCCATTAACAGCCTCCTCACTCTCATCTTTACTGCTTTGCACTTCTTTAATACGTTTTAAGCAAGGCTCTTCGGTAAAAAATTTAGCAGGAATATGCAGCTCCCCCTGATCAGTTTCGATAACAACTGCATGGGGGGTAATTTCAACAATTCGGCCACCATAATCTCCTACCTGGATGGTTTCACCTTCGTGGTAATGCCGTTGTACATAGCGCGCACTAATAAAGTTACTGACATGCCGTGGCGTAGCCAGACCAAACCCCAGGGCAAAAGCCCCTAAAACTGCGGCTAAAGCAACAGTAGCCATATTCACCACAAAGGTAACATCAATCCCTACCTGGCCCGCACCAATTAAAATGGCACTACCCGCTAAAAACACTTGGGCAATTCGACCAAGTAGTTCACTGTGGCGAAGGTTCGCTGCAATAGCGGCGCTGGTGGCTAAATCCTTGGCCATTTCTCCAAAAATAAAGCCACCCAGTATAATGACAATACCTGCGACTAATGTAGGTAAGTAAGCTAAAAAGGCATCGATCCATTTAGTGAAAATTTCTATCCCCAACACATTGGTTGCCAAACCTATAAACACTATTAGGGTGACCCAATACACTAGAAGTGGTACAAAGCGACTGCTGGCAGGCTGCAATTGTTGAATATAGCCTGCCCCCTGTTTTGAAAAGCGATGTAACAACCGATGAGTACTGTCAATTAAACGGCTGCTGAAGTCCTTCAAAAAACGAGCAACAAAAAATCCAAATAGCAGCAGTAAAAGTGCAGCAATAAACCGAGTAATTGATTGACTCACTTGGGTGAGAAATTCTGGTGTAATAAAAAAGTTAGAAAGCCAAGGGGATGAGTCCATTAGTTGTCCTTATAAAAATTTTATAATACATAGCAAGCTGCCACAACAACGCCCCTAACCAGACCACTACTCCCACTAAAGGTTGTCGCAAAGGCGAGCAAACATGGGGAACAGGGTCTTCTGTTACTAAGGCGAAAGCCCTTCAAGAATGGAGAAAGGGTGCGCTGTTATCCCATATCAGTCACTACAAGTAGTAGAATAATCATAGTGTACGATATAAGACAGGAAGTTTATTCAAGAAAACATGTTTGGGCGACAAAGTGCCATTTTTATCGCCCAATACAAGAGAGCACTCACTCTGATACGGTGCACCAAAAAGCGTTAACTTTTTGAGGAGTCATCCTTTTGACCCGTAGCCTCCTCTTCATCTGACTGGGAAGTTTCCACTTTTTCAGATGGTTGATCAGTAGCTAACGGAACTTGTCCTTCAGTTGTCATTTGGGTATCAGCAGCCAGCTGTGACAAACCAATCTGGGCTATGCGCTCGTAGTCGTATTTACTGATGGTAAAGGTCTGATCAATATCACTACGCTTAGCGAAGTATTTATCTTTAACTGTAGTGAGTTGGTAAGAAAAACTACCTTTTTCAGTAACAACCTCAATTGTGACTTGCTTATTGTCAGTGTTATCCGCTTTAGGTGGACTCTTTGCCACTCCTTGCACCTGAAAGTTAGTGAAAGTCTTGGCTAATTGCTTAGCTTTTTCTACATCCAGTTTAGTATCAATGGTTTCACTCGATAATAATGGTTGTTTATTGATAGCAAAAGTCCAACTATCGCCTGATTTTTCCAAGTAATAATCAGCACCTTTGATAGACTTAATTTTATCCACCCCTCCAGCCGCTAATAATGACTTATCCAACCAGTCATCGCCTTTGGCTGGCAATTCATAACTGTTTAGCTTTGCCGTATAAACGACATCTTCTTCCGGTTTACGAATATGCACCTTACGAAAACCAGGTGAAGTACCAACCAATAGTTCTCCAACCAGCTTATCACCCTGATAAAGCTGTACTTGCCGCTGAAATTTATCTTCAGATACTTCAAAGCGTTCGTGACTGGAAGTAGTCGTTGCTACTGGCCAACCCGTTTGAATGCTTTTTAGTTTAGCTAATACATCCGTTAATTTATCAACATTAGCTGGTAAGTTAGCTACATCTGGTAACAACCACTGGCCATTAACCTTACTGATACTCACACTGTTATCGCTATCACTAATGACTACCTTGTTTACATCTGCCTGTTTAAAGCTAAACAACCGTTGTTGTATGTTTTGTTGCTGCTGGTATTCATTGCTCCAAAATAACCCTGCAACCAAAACCAGCTGGATAGCTAACAGGCCAGTTAACCAGGTTTTTAATTTTGCCATTTTAACCTCCCCTTAATTGGCCAACAAAGCTAAGTAGCGATTATCTCGAGCGCGTTTTCGTTGCCGCTGCACAATGGCAATAATCCCCAGAGCAAAAATCGCCATGCCATAATTGAGGTATTCCCAAAATAATTGCACATCATGCTCCATGGGTGGCAAGGTACGGTTAAAGTGACCACGGGATCGAATGCTGAGTAAACCGGCGTCCTCTAATGACCAATCCACCGTATTTGCCAACAATTGTAGGTTATTGAGATACTCACTACCCGTTGATGAACCTGCCATGCGAATCACTTGATCCCGCAAGAAATCATTAGAGCTAAATAAAACAATCCGAGCTGATTCAGGTGACCGCGAAATAACACTAGATACTGTCGTTTGTTTTGGTTCAGAGGCTTGGTCATCCTTGGCGTTTTCTGCTTCTTCACCAGTAGCCTCTTCTGCCTTATCGTCTTTGGTTAATAAGGGCGACTCTTTATCTGCGAAGTAAGAGCTAAAGCGTCCCGCACTAATAATACCTAACAGGTGTGAGCCTTGTTTACCTTCTGGTGTAAAGGCACTTAAACCATCACGGGTAATTTTGGGCATAATATCCATGGATGAAGAAAGCCAAGCCCCTGCAGAACTCCGCAATAATTCAGTCACTTTACGACCATCTTGTTTTTCTTCGTCAATTTTGATCGGTGAAGCCCAAGCAACTGTCGTTTGTGGTAAATCAGCTGTAATAGCAATGTCCTGGTTCAGTCCCTTACCTCTCACATCAATAAAATAGGGGTAATCCAGCATGCGCATTTCCTGAAATTGAAAACCACCCACATTACGCGTCACTGGTACTGGGAAAGCGGCATTTTGTGGGTCCATCACGATTTTATCTTCAATGGATAAACCATGATGGGCAAGCCAATCCTGTAATCCACTGTTTTGTTTTTGCAAACTTAAACTACGATTACTGAGGCTAGCACTATAAGGTGAGGTAGCAGCAATAACAGTCCCCCCTTGCATCAGGAATTGATCGATAGCAAACAGTTGTTTTTCATCCAGATCTTTGGGCGACGCTAGCAGTAGAATATCTGCATCACCTGATACCCGGCCATCACTGAGATCTTCCCGCTTGATATTTAACTCATCACCTAAAAATTGCTCTAGCTGAGTAAATTTAGCACCACCGCCCATACCATAGGGGTTATAACCAGGCATTTGTGGTGCCACTAAAGCCACTGTTTTAGTAAAACCACTGGCAAAACGTTTTATTCCGGCTTCCAAATTACGTTCAAAACTCCCCTCGCTCATATCCCCCAGAGGAATTTGCACCGTTTGTTCCTCTTGGTTTGCCAGAGTCATATAAAAATAAAAGCGATCCTTACTCAGTAAGCTGGTAGCCATCGGTTTAAAACCAAAATCCTGAGCAATTTGCTGACCGACTTTACCGCCATCAGCATCTGGGTCAATAAAGTTGACGGTGAAACGGCCATGAGCATCTGCTTTTAGTTTATCTAACACCTTATTAATGGTCTTTTTAAAGTCCACCAGTTTTTCAGGCAAGGCCGACTCATTAGATATATAACCATTAAATACTAACTCGCTTTTAACCGTATCAAACAGGTTTCCTCCTGCCTGATAGCTATTTAACACCTTTTTAATAGCACGGGTTAAGTCATGCTCAGGATTGCGCAGTTGCACATCAATATCTGCTTCGCTCCGCGCTTTTACTTCAATTAAGTCACGGAAGCCCAACACCTGATGTTCATCGCCATACTGCACCAACACATTAAAATAAGAGCTAACAATTGATGCCTGATAGCGGTCTGCTACTTGAAAAGGTACCGGCTGAATACCGTATTTCTGGTTCGCTTCTTCTTCCAATTCTGGGTTAGCTACCGGGTCTACAAACTCCACCCGCACTTTACCGTTACCCGCTACTTCATACTCTTCAATTAAATCCCGCAACTGTGGTACTAAAGGGGCTAATAAAGGGTGTGTTTTACTGCTGAAATAACCGCGCACCAGCAATGGCTCTTGCAGTTGGTTTAGATAACCGGTAGTTGCTTCAGAAATAGAATATTGATCACCTTCAGTGGCATCCAGACGAATGCTATTGATTTGCCCTAACCATAAATTGGCTCCAATCGCATTAGCTAACAGTAGTCCTGTTACTGCCCGCCAGGCTTGGTGGTGTGGGGTCACCTGCTGAGTTGCCCAGCGCTCTTTTTCTAAAACAAAAGTATTAAGCGCTAAGAAAACTGCAATCATGCTGAGATAATAATATAAATCGCGAAAATCAATAACCCCACGGGTAATAGCATCAAACCGCGAGCCAGTTCCCAGTGCACGTAACCACTCCCCCGCTTGATTACCAAAGAAGTCAGTAATGGTATTGGTACCCACTAAATAAAATAAACCACTAAGGGCAACCGCACTGATTAAACTGACAATTTGGTTATCACTGCGAGCAGAAACAAATAAACCAATACTTAAATAAGCCGCTCCCAATAAAAATGTAGCTAAATAACCAGCCCATACTGGTCCCCAATCCAAATCCCCCATTAATGAAACACTCATGGGTAAAGGGAGCGTAATGGTTAAGGCAATGGCTAATAATAATAAACAGCCAACAAACTTACCGACCACAAAATGCCATAGTGGTACTGGCTGAGTCAGCACATGCTCCAACGTACCGGTACGCCGCTCCTCACTCCACAACCGCATGGTTAACGTGCTAGTCAGGAATATTAATAATAACGGCATCCATTCAAACATCGGCCGTACATCGGCAATATTGCGGGAAAAAAAGGCTTCTCCCCAAAAGAAAATAAATAAGGTGACGGCAACAAATGTGGCTAAAAATAAATACGCTATTGGCGAAGCAAAAAATAGCGCGACCTCTTTAGCCGCAATCCGACGAATCAATGGCAGGGGTTGTCCGTTAGGCTGCATTTTTAACCTCCTGAGACTGAACGGTAACAGATGACTCATTGACTTCTCTAAATAACGTTTCTAAATCACGATGCTCTGCTGTGATAGCATATAATTGAGCTTTGGCTGCGACGACTTGTTGAGCAATGACCGCACTCACTTCTAATGGGCTGTGACCTTCAGCTAACTTTAAACGGTAGTGAATAACAGGCGTTTTGACTGCTTTTGAAGGTTCTTGTTCAAGGGCCTCGACACTTTCTAAACCCGGTAAGGTTTCCAATAGGGTTTTCACTTGCTTACTGTTCATGGACGTCACAAGTCGTAGAAAATGACTGAAGCGGAGGGTTTCTAGTTTGGCATCAACCGCTAACTGACCATGACGGATGATTAATGCTCGGTCACAAATCGCGTTCACTTCCTGCATAATATGGGTGGATAAAATCACCGTCGCATTTTTAGCAATTTCTCGGATCAACTGTCGCATATGATCCGTTTGGGTGGGGTCTAAACCATTGGTGGGCTCGTCAAGAATCAATAATTTAGGCTGCCCCAAAATGGCTTGTGCCACTCCAACCCGCTGCTTATAACCCCGCGATAAGTTGGCAATCGGCTCAAGCAATTTAGCACCAATATCCGTCGCTTGAATTGCCCGCTTGATCTCGGCAATTTTATGGTTATTGGTTAACCCTTTAATTTCGGCTGCGTAGTCAAGGTAATCAGCCACAGACATTTCGGGGTAAACTGGCAGATTTTCTGGCAAATACCCCAAGCTTTGCTGGACCCGCTTGGGGTCAAGCTGTAGATCTACTCCATCAATCTTGATGGTGCCTTGATTAGGCTCCAAGTAACCACTCAGCATTTTCATTATGGTGGTTTTACCTGCGCCGTTATGACCTAGCAAGCCGACAATTTCACCTTTCCCGATGGTAAAACTGACATTATCAACCGCTTTGAAACTGCCATAACAACGGGTTAACTGGCTAACTTCCAGCATCATTACTCTCCTGTTATGAGTTGGTTTTCTGCAATAACAATGCAACTGATTGAGTATTTGGCGTTAAGATGGGGATTCTTAAAAAAAGTTCAAGATATCTTGGAACAGGTTTTTCAAATCAAGGCTGACTATTTTTAGTCCAGCCAACCCTGTTTAAATGTCAGACAATATTTATAAGTAAATATACCTATCGATTAGCAGTTGAGATCAGTAATAAATCATATAACCAACATATACGGCATATATACCAATGATTAAGGCTATAAAAAAGTAACTTTTAAACAATCAATTAATTAATTAATTAATCAGTTCACATCACCCACTCTATAAAAAATATCCTTACATACAGTGTGAAAGGCTTCATACGCTCCTCTTGTAAATAATCAGTTACTCACTTTTAATTATTAACCAACCCACTTTATTTTTATTTTCATTTCGTCAACCAGACAGTTTATTTAAAAAGGTCTTCATTCTAATGGCTATTTCCCATACCAGTGCTCATCAGCAGGATACTTATCAGACCAAAGCTGATAAGGCCTCCAATTCATTTTCTGAAGAAAACACCCAATACCTTAAACAATATAAAACCTCAAAAGGCTCACCTATTCAGCAAGCCATACGGGCAGTTGCTCCAAAGATTGCCCAACAAACTACGCATAATAAGCAATCCCAACCACACTTGAGCAACTTACATCATAAAGTGGTGGATATTTTTAGTAGTGCACTTGCTGATCCGCGATTTAAAAACCATCAGGAATATCAACAATCAGGACGTAATTTAAATAAATTAGTGGAGGATGTATTGTCAACTTCCATTGACTTCCCTGACAATACTCCAACCTATTGGTTAAAACTGAATAAACACGTTTTTGCGTTTAAATATTACATCGCTATTCATCCAAATGCCTCTAAGCAACAAGCTAAAACAGCAGCCATTGATATTTTAAATGGCAAAGTCGATGTCAATGCGCTTAACGAATATGGTATGAGAGGATTACTCTCAGAAGCCAGTCAACAGAGCTCTCTATTTGCCACCGATGCTTGGCAAAAAGGCTGGGTAAGTGATCGTTTTCGTAATACCCAGCAACGCTTGGACAGCTGGGTGAACTGGAGTCAAAAATCAACGATTGATACCCCACAAAAAGCACTAAATGCCGTATTACACCGCTATGGATTATCCATACCAGAGTCGTTTTATAATAACCTGACTAATCAGCCAGCAGCTGCTTTGGCCACATTAAATTTTACCCAACGCAAAGCACTTGATGAAGCCGCCTTACTATTTAATAACGCCAACTTTAATGAAACCATTAATCCTGACCAGACAACCCTTGATAGTTTAAAAAACCTTCGTGCTAATTTTATTAATGCATTAAAAAACGAACATGGTTTTTATCCTGTCAATCATGGAGTTGAACATCAATGGGAAGAAGTGGGACAGCCTTTTGATCTCCACCGAACAGCCTTACTTTCAGTAGCTCGACAGCTTTATAAAGAGCAGTATGGGGAAGCAGAAACACTTAAGTTAGATAAGAGTAACTTTACAAGTAATGCACTTGCTGAAACAGGCAAGGTATTAGAAAGCCTGTCTCCTTTCAGTGTTTTCATGGGCCACCCATTCAAAAAAATTGCAGATAAAATTGAATATCATCCCAATGAGCAATACGAAAAAATACTCAATAACTTTAACCAAGCAGTGGCTGAGTGGAAGCCTTCCTTTAATGCTGAAGGAGCAATTACTAGCAAACCACACCCTTACGCAAGAGTAGCTAGCTATTATAAACAGCTACTTCACCAAACAGCTCAAAAACTCGAGAATGGCAAATTTGACTTCTTACAATCTTTACCCAACGGTCAGGCTCATATTAATGAACTAAAAGCTGAAATTAACAACCACATAACCGCTCTTGATAGTTCGTCAAATAATGCAAAGAGCTTAACCTTACTTGGAGAAACACTAGTAAAACTATCAAAAGCAAAAAATACAGCAGAAGCTGAACAAATTCTGCAAGAAGCAAGATCAGATGATGACTTTGGCATTAAAAACACAGCAGGCCGAATTGCAGCAAACTTCGGTATAAACCTCATTACCCTGGGAGGTTATAATTTAGGACAGAGTATACAGGATTTTAATCAAGTAAAACCTTTTTTAAATCATTGGAAAAATGAATTATCCGAACGTAATAGAGATACTTTCTGGCCACAGTTTTACTTAAACAATCAAATTGGCAATATTGTTGATGCGGCCGCTAGTGTGGCTGCAATAATTGCTTCCTTAGGCGTAGGTGCTGTTGCAGCCCCAGAAATCGCCGCTGGTGAAGCAGCTGGGTCAGCGGCATTTGAAAGTATCGCTTTAGAGTCAGCAGAATTTGGCAGTAGTGAACTGTTAACAGAAGGAGAAACTATTGGTGAAGGGCTTGCAACAGAAGCAGAAACCGCTTTTACCCACTCCCCTGAAACTGCTACAGCGGAAATCCATGAGCTGCCTGTAAATACGGCTACTGAAGAAACGACTTCAGCTTCCCGATTTGATAGTGGCTCACAAACAATAAACAGCCGTGGTGAAGTTGCTTCTGAAACCACCCCATCAGGCACAAACCAGCCTGTTAATCAGCCAGCAACTACCAATGAAGCATCAACCCAATTAGGCGTTAAAGACGCCGCGCGAATTGCTGACCGCCACAATTTAATTCATCCAGTAGAGCAACCAGAATTATGGGCTAAATCGGTTACTCGACAGCGCGTCAGTGACTTATTTAGATTTAACCCTAACAGAGCTGATAACCTAACACCTTTTACCAAACACTGGCAACAAATCCAACAGGAAGTTAATAGAGCTGTCAATGGGTATTCAAATATAGCAACAGAGGAAGGTAAGTCAGCCTTTCGTGACATTGCAACTGCCATTGTAAAAGCAGCGAGACATGCTCAATTTGATTTTCCAGAGCATACCTTAAAGTTTACCAATGATATGCCCTGGTTAAAAATTGCGAGAGTTAATGGCAATTTGGTCATTCGATCAGGTCAACAGTTAATTAAGCCTTAAAACAAGCAATAAGCCTCCCTATTAATAATAGGGAGGCTTATTGAAACTTATGCAAATTACAACGATATAGGTCTACAGTCTTTTAGGGGCATGCCCCTTTTTAAATACATCCACTATGGGCAGCGTAACTGGTTTTTGTCTTTATGATCCATTGAATAAATTAAAACTTGTTTAAAGCGTTTATTTTGAGGCTCAGGCGTGCTGCATAACACCCCCTTAATGCCATAAAAATCTCCCGTGCCACCTATAATTGTAAGCTCTGACAAACCTTTATCAGACTCTCGCCCCGCAACCTGTATACTCCCTTTTTGTCCTTTTCCAGCGTGACTAAAAACAAGGCTCCATTGACACTGGCCATAGTTATTGTTGGGGTCATCTGGTAGTAAAGGATGATCAGTGCCACTAAAATCAGGCATGCCTGGGTCTGTTCGAATACAGAAGCCTGCATTACGACCTACAATGTCTTTGCCATTTTCTCCCAGCAAAATTTGGTCAAAAACAAAAATGTCACCAGGAGAGTCTAGCCGGTCCTCTGTATCGGCATTTTGTCGGATATTGCCTGGCGTAAGTCCGGTGCTCTCACGAATATCCGCATAAGTCTTCATTCGATTAACGTCAGCATAACTGTGAACAGATAACCCTAAAATACAAGCAGAAAACAGGTATTTTTTTATCATTGCATCAACCTCCTGGCCATAACAAGCATCTTCTTAAGCAGCGAGTGGATCATGCGTAAAATTACTTAGTATTGCTTGGAAAGGAACCAGCCTTAACTTCATAAGCCGTATTTTAAAGGCCCCAGCCTTACCATTTAATACACTGATAGGTTCAACCTCCCACTGAGTCAAACATACAACGGTAATGTTGTACAACAATTGGGGCATTTACCCTCAATTGGCAGCTACTTGAGTAACTATCTATACTCTTGGCAATTGATTTTTAGGCATCAAGAAGCATGCACCTAAATTGATATTGTATGGATTGGCAAAAAATCTCTAGGGAAGGAACCTATTATGACATTATCTATACACCCTTCGGTGGGTGTTGCTCGCCTGGGTAACAGCGAGGCAAATGATTTTTGTGTTGGCCCCACCGCTATTGGTGGTTTGCCTTATGATGTAGATACTAATTATCAACCCACCGGTCCGGTGACTTCTTTTAAAGATGAATGCGGTAGAATTCGTCGCCAAGGCCAAGTGTTTAAGTTATATGATCATGGGATAGAAATTACCCTAGATTCGCCCAATGTGGCTAACATTGAGTGGACAGTCCATTTGGCCAACAAAAAAGCCGCCTGGTACCAATACAGTGAGTTAAAAGGTAATTTATTATATGGCGCTGATAACAGCTATAGCAACCAACATGTTCCCTTCCGTAACCCCAATGTTGCTGATGCCGATCGCCAGTCGTTAATTATCGACCCCGGCCCTCGGACTGTCTCTGGTCGGTTGCAAAGCATTGAGTTTGATGAAGCATCGGTCCCCCCTTCTTATCTTCACCCTTCATTTCCAACATATGCCAATGGCAGTGGCCCAGAAAATGGCACCGCAGTCACCAGTTTAGGCACTTTAAAAACGGATAACCAAGGGCGCTTAATTGTATTAGGCGGCTATGGAAATGCGGGTGGCGATGAACCATTAACTAGCTACGGCGGATCAGATAGCTGGCATGATGATATCGCTGATGGCAGTGTATTTTGTACCATTACATACAATGACTCGACACCGAGTCAAACCTTAAGTGCTTGGGTAATTGTTGGCTCACCAGATTTCGCGCCAGAGATTGTTAATATTTCCACATTAAACGATACGATGTTTGATGTGGGGGTTAGAGAAAAAAATCTACTGCCAGATATGTACAGCAATGGTGGTTATAACAGTAGCTATCAAGCCAATTATCAACGAGATATTGAGCCAATTATTAAGCGTATTCGTGCCTATCAATGGGTAGCCAATGTTCAGTCAATGACCGGCTTTTTTGCAAACGATTTTGATTTTGCCGATAACAGTGAGGCAAATAAACCCAATCGCGAAAAATATTACAACTACTTCCGCCAGTTGGACCCTAAAGTGGGCAATACTGAAAGGCCTCAAGAACAGCTGTATAGCGAGGCAAATGGCGGGCAAATTCCCATGATGCCGCTTAACTCAGGCAGTAATTCGGTGAGCAATGACACCATCGAAAAATTCTTAGCACTGGATGCCACCCAAATGTTCCTGCTTGGACAGTGGGCCGACGGTAAATTTGATGACGACCCTAGCTTTACTCCTTACCCAGTGAATCCTTTGGATGAAGCCAGCATTGGTAATTGTGTTGGCTTGCCCATGTGCCCAGGTATTGAGGTTACCTGGAGCTTACAAAACCCAACTATTTATGCTGCGCCCTATACCATTGCTCAGGAACAAGGTTTAAATGGTTACGATAATACCGGCCTTACTCCCTCACGAGATGAGTGTGAAGGTGGCGGTTGCCAGCCCGGTGATCTGACCAAACGAATGGCCTGTCCATGGCAAGCAGACTTCTTCCAGTGTACAATTCAATACGTTAATTTCACTGACACTACAGTCAATAAAGCCGATAAAGAAGTACAAATAGTGACGGTTAAAAAAGAATCCTGGTCACTGGATGGCAGGCCCTTAGGCGAAACACAACAGTTAAACTTAACCGAAACTGAGCAAACCTCCCAACCCCTAGCTCCAAGCTATTACAGCTATTGGTGGCCACCACAAAGCCCATGGGATGTGCTGAGCGGTGAAAATACCCAACAAGGGCAGTCAGCCAATCATTTACCTGCTGGACAACAGATTAATTACGCTCGGGGGATTAATAGTTTTACCCAAATGGTGGAGCATTGGTCAGCATTAGCATTTATTCGCGACAATAATGCGGCGAACCCAGGTTATGCCTACTTCACCGAAACAGAGCGCAATAACGAGCTATTCAGTTACAAAGAAGTGGGTATAGGTCAACTGACGGGTAACAGTGCAGATAATGAAACCACTATTCCGATATTTTTCATTGATGATGACAGTGTTAGCTTAAGTCAAAAAGGCACTAAAGGTAAGCGTATGGCCCGTTACTTTGAAGAGCGTGCATTTAAGCGCGTTAAAATTGCTGATGGTGGTTTGGGGTCGCCTCGTAGTGGTACAAGAGCACGGCGCTAGATGTATATGACCACATTTTATGTTGATGTTGTTATTGTAGGTGCCGGGCCAGCCGGCGCCACCTGTGGTATAAGCTATTTGCACCATGGTGGTGACAGAGTATTAGTCATCGATAGTAGTGACCTGCAGCAGGTTAGGGTGGGTGAACATGTGTCCCCTAGCCTGCTGGATATACTGGGTTATTTGCATATGGATACTGATGCCCTTAAGCAAGAATGCTTTCACCCAAACTATGGTAAAACTAGCTATTGGGGTAGCCATTTAGCTAGCCTGCATGACAGCCTTTTTACGACAGTAGGTACCACGTTTAATGTGGATCGGGATGCTTTTGACCTAGCCTTATTAAAAACGCTGATTGATCGAGGTGGTAATGTGTTACCCCGCTGCTCAAAATTGAGTGTGAATCAAACCGAAAATAACGGCTGGCACCTTATTGCACATCATGCGTCACAGGGAAAAATTCATGTGATGGCAAACTACTTAATAGACGCCACTGGTCGTAGTGCAGTTATCAGTCGTCAGCTAGGTATTGAGCGGAAAAAACTAGATCGGCTCGTGGCAGTTG
The DNA here is from genome assembly GCF_026309355.1 of Spartinivicinus marinus. Lineage (NCBI taxonomy): Bacteria > Pseudomonadati > Pseudomonadota > Gammaproteobacteria > Oceanospirillales > Zooshikellaceae > Spartinivicinus > Spartinivicinus marinus. The sequence continues at coordinate 5,330,689 of NZ_JAPJZK010000001.1, read as the reverse complement.
GGTGCTTTTTAGAAACGGATCAAACAACCCAGCCTATGGAACAGGTGTTGGAAACCTGTGAGCAAGGCTGGTGGTATAGCGCCGCATTAACACCCCAACAAACAGTACTCACTTGGTTTTCTGATGCTGATCTTGTTAGCCAATATCAGTGGCAAAAACCAAACAACTGGTGTCGGCTATTGGGCCAGGCACCACAATTATGTAAACGCTTGAAGGATGCAACAGCCAAACGGCTGTGGGTGCGTCCAGCTAATAGCCAAATAAGCATTAATCGGCAACCAGAGTATTTTATAGCGGTTGGCGATGCAGCCGCCGCTTTTGATCCAGTATCATCTATGGGGCTTGGATTTGCAGTCAGCTCTGGCTGTTTTGCCGGCAAAGCCTTAATGGCCAGTCAACAAAATACAAATAGCCTAGCGTTCGACACCTACCGGGACGATGTGCAACGCAATTTTATCCATTACTGTCATTTAAAATCTGAAGTATACAAACGTGAAAAACGCTGGCCAACATCGGCGTTTTGGTCACGACGACACACGCTTAAGGACACCTCTACTAATTATTTATAGCGTCTTAATTTAAATGTAATTAAGCAACCTGTTGAAAGAGTTATTATTTACATGACAATTAACTTTGAAAAAGTATTAGGTATTGTCTTGACCATAGTAGGGCTTGTCTGCGTTGCAGGTTGCTTCTACGTTTACCAATACTCAACCTGGTTGTATTTTAGTGGCAAAAAAACCATGGGTATCGTAGTAGACTACGATAAATTAAATCGTGGGCATCGTTATGAAGAATCTGACATCTATTACCCGATAATTGAATACACCACTAATAGAGGGGTAGCCATCAAGGCGATCAATAAAACAGGATCCAGTGAAACACCCTACCGAGTAGGGTCTAAGGTAGAAATTTACTATGCCCCCTATAACCCTCAGGAAGTTGTTATTTATTCATTTATAGACCTATTTTTACCGATCATCGGTTTGGCAATCGGTGCGTTCTTAGGAGGAGGTTTTGGCCTACTTTATCTATTAGCACGTGATAAGCCTTCTAAATAAAAAAGATGTATTTACCCTGGAACTTAGCAATAGACACTTCCATGTTAAATCGTTGGCTACCCCCTTCTGGCCGGCTGACTAAGAAGTCTCTGGGTTGGTCAGATGGCGTAAGATGCTTATTGATGTCTAGTGTGTAGTCTGGAACTATAAATATACTGTAAACCTTGTTATTAAAGTAAGGTTTTACCACAAATTCTTTATCCTCAAAGACCGACTTTTCTAGGCCATTCTTAATAAAAGTTTCTTGAATGGTACGTGCAAGTCGGCCAAAGTCTTTTTCAAATTCTTGACTATATGCTTGGGCGTAGATCTTTCCCCTCACATAGAACACATTCATTAAGGCATCGTGATTTTTATCATTAATTATTTGCACAACCTGCTTTGCAAAGCTGATGGCCTCTTGTTCAGTGAGTGGACTGAGTTGGGCGAGCCAAGGCGATAGATCAAAACCGTCGTATTTAAAATTAAGCCGGAAATGGTATGTATCTTTACCTGAAGCCTTTTCTAAGTCTTTAATAGAAACTACTTTTTCAGTATGGTTTTTTACTTGCCCCTGATGCTTGCTAAATATTTTAATACTAAGGTTATTTGCTAAAAAAGTAGGTAAAGGGCCATTAGGGACTAGTAAGAAATCGATTTGGTTTTCCCCTTTCACCAAGAACTCATTGAATGACAAACGCATACCAAATCCAGTGTCTTCTATTGTAGCTAGTCGGGTAAAAAACAAGCCATTGACTATAACGTCAACTACTGAGTATCCAGAAGAAAGTTGTAAGAATAAGTGATGATTCATTGTAGATGTTGAGTCCTCTATGTCACTCAAGTTGAAAGGTGGTAGCAATTTTATATAAGCCTGATAGCCAACATACGCTATTCCCAGAACTAAACATACCGAAAATAAACCTAGTGCTATTGAACGACGAATTCTATAGTGTAAACTCATACTATCATTGCCAGCCTAAACAGCTTGTAGATAGAACCTAAATTCAGCTCCGCTTGATACCAAGGTTAGCAAGTTATTCTATAATTAAAATGTTTAGTATGTAGTCCATCATTAATCAACAAAGCAACATTAACAGCTTATGCGTAATTCAATAGTTCCTTTTCTGTTGTTGTGTATTATTTTGTTGAATATTTCTGGTTGCTCAGATGACTTATCCCCAGAAGAACTGGAAAAACGTACTAACGAGCTGTTAGCTAGAACTAAGGAGAATATGCTGCTGGTTCAAGGGGGCTCCTTTATTATGGGCAACCAACCTGCTAACTATAAAAAAGAAAACCCCCATAAAACCCATAATGCCTTAGAGCATAAAGTAACATTGAGTGATTACTATATCAGTAAATATGAAACCACACTGGAAGATTATCAGTTTTTCGCTAAGGTAACCAATCATTTCATAGACGAGGCCATTGATGGTGAGTTTGTGGGACTTTCACCTAAATCTCCTGTTAATTACGTGACATGGGAAGATGCTAATGCCTATTGCCAATGGTTAGCCAACATGAGTGGTGAGCCCTACCGGCTGCCGACGGAAGCTGAATGGGAATATGCGGCACGTAGTCGGGGACAAGATGTACAATATGCTACTGATGATAATACATTACAGCCTGGGATGAATACGGCACCTAATGAATACCAACAATATGCTGCACCTATAGACACTTACCCACCCAACCCACTGGGGGTATATGGTATGGAAACAGGATATGCTGAATGGGTCAGCGATTGGTATAGCACTGATTATTTTTTTAACTCACCAGAAAAAGACCCAAAAGGCCCTCAGTCTGGTGAAGAAAAAGTATTTAGGGGGGCTCGTGTCAATAGAAATATAAGTTTTAAATATCTGTATACGAGAAAAGGTATGAACCCTTCCACCCGCGAACAGAGTTTTATTGGATTTCGTTGTGCTAAAGATGTTAAATAGTCTTTTACTTCTTACGTTCTATATAACCAGCCCGTGGATATCTCCCTGCTACTCTATCAGAGTTTTTTAAAGCCTGGTCTTCATAGTTTACTAATATGTCTAAGTACTTGCCTCTTACATATTTATCAAAATCTTTTTTAGCCACATAATCCCACTCCCAATCTCGTTCACCCATTACCTCTAAATCCTCATTTACTTTCATGGCTAATAATTTAATGGTTTCTTCGTCAGGCTTCATATAAGGATTTTTAATTATTGGATCTACTAAAGCATCAATAATATTCTCCATTTTCATATCAGTCACAATTTCCTTATCAAATATACCATACCACCCACCTTTTTTAATTTGTACTTTTGAGACCTCAATATTAAAACCATCAGTTAATGCATCCTCAAATATTTTACGTATTTTATGCTCTTCAACAAAAGGTGGAATATATTTTTGCTCTTTCCCAGGAAAATAAAAATCAAATACTTGATAGGGTTTTACAAAATTTTGTTCCCAGTCATACTCAAATGAGCCACCACCTTTGCCGGATGAAAGCATAATCTTCATCTTGCCTGTAATACCTTTCCACTTCAAATCCCCTTTCACACTAAACCAAGGATCACCAGTAGGCGCAATACTGACTGTGGCTGGTAGCTCAAAACCTGAGTTTAATATAGCTTCAAACTTAACATTATCGCCTGCTTCAGCTCTGACTCCTAAATCAAATTCCAGTTTACCTATAAGAATAATGTCTTTTTTTACTGCACCAAGCGTTTCTGATGGTGCATCACACAGTACTTTACTACTACCTCCAATCTCACCTGTGACTTTAAAGAATATTTGTGCGCCTACATCATTGGTCACCCAAACCCCAATCCCAATTTCTAAAGCTATAGTAATAATTTTTACCGAGAAGGAAAATTCAAAGTAGGTATAAGCACGATGATCAGGGAGATACTCTTTTTCATGCCATTTGACAAGAAACCCACCCTCCATAAACCCATAAGTTAATGTAAAATAAACTCCCCATTTGGGTTTGCAATGAGCAAGCACAGCTTGAAATAATTCGGATATATTTTTCCCTGCTTCGAAGACTTTATAAAAAGCCATTACATCATCTAGCTTTAGTTGTTTATTATTGCACTTTAATGCAACGCCAACCGGGTAGCTCACACCAGGTTCAGCCTCGTGAGCTAATACTTCACCTGTCGTTAGGTTACGGTGTTGATTAATGCTATGAGTTGTACTGCCCTCCCGCTCATTAACATGGATAACCTCTTCTCTTGCTGTTGAAGCACGAGCACCACCATATCGACGTCTACCCATATCAAGAGACTCCCAAGCAGGGAAACCAATTGTCATCTCCCATACATCTGGGCAGTGTACTTTAATAATCACTTCCCCTAAACAAGCACCAGTCAACTTAAATTCTTTAATGGGACGGGTAAACTTTTCTGACAGGCCTTTCAGGGTTATTTGGTCTTCTGTTTTTAAGTCATCAGCGTAAGGCACTTCAATTTTAAAATGTTTGCCTCCATAACCAGCACTTTGCTTTTTTTGAGGTATTCCATCAAGATAAATAACATCTGGCGCATTGTCACCTTCTAGCCAAACGTGCACAACATCAAAATGATACTGTAAAGCATTTTCTTTTTTAGTGTCTGGCACAACAGAATAAGTCTTAGGCATTTTATCATACACCCTTGAGTTATGCTGACAGCCAATTCTTACCCTGCATTTTTTCTTACAAGGCATACAGTCTTCTTTAATGTTATTCGGAATTGACTCCTCCGACTTGACCAAATCAGGGTGGGTGTTTTTAATTTTCTGATTGGGCTCAGCTTTTGAAAGCTCAGGTGACTGGGGCGTTGAGGGTATCTGCTCGGGTACTTCATTGACTTTGGCAATTTTAGGTAATCCACCATCATCTGAGGGCTCAAAAACAACAGGCTTATCTGGAATAAGGATAGGCCTCCCCATGGGAAGAAAATCAGGTTTTTCTATGTGCGGGTTGGCCGTCAGAATATCATCAACAGTCGTATCATATTTGGCCGCTATAGCATCCAGTGTATCCCCAAATCGAATGGTGTAAAATTGTGGTGGTGTCGTCATGATGAATTAATCCCTTTCAGGAGTAGACGCTTGTTCTGTTGGACTGGTGAGCTCATTATAAAAATGGCGCAAGGTTTGCCGATAAACAGCATGGTCTGGTGAAAAATAATTAATCGTCATATAAAGCCGCTGTTGGTCAATCAGTTGATTCCCATAATATTGATAGGTTGCCCACATTGCCTGAAAAGCAGCCAGTTGTTGTACTTTAATTTGCCGATAAGCTTGCATGAATATAAGTTTGGCTGTTTGGTGTTCTTCCTTGAATGGGTCAATAGGGTGTCGTTGGTCAGGCATATGCTGGTAGACAACATCATAGGCTAAACAGCGTATTGGGTTGATAGGGTTATTAGGATGCTCATAAACCAGAGCCGCGTAGCTTTCCAGATTAGTAATTTTTTCAATTTCTGACCATTCAGAATTAAGCAAGATATAACTTTCCATCTGAGCGAAGTCTTCTTCTGGCAGCTGGTCGCCAAATTCTGTCATGACCTGGATCAGTTTAATAACATTCTCAGTTTCATCAATTTGGTAGATATTAGCTTTGTTTAGCCAATGTTCGATAAAGGCAGTTAATTGAGGGGCACTGGTTAAAGCAAAAGATTCGTTGTCTTCAATAAGACGCGCTGATATGGCTTTAACTAATTTAGCATGATGAATAGACTGCAAATATTGCCACTGTTGATCACTTAAGTGATACCAAGCCAGCTGATCAGGCATTGGGCCTTGCCAAAGACTTTCATTAACCCACAGACATCTGTCACTCAGCGCTTTAAAATCCTCACTGGGGTTTTCAATAATGAGCAATTGTTCGATAGGTCCTAATAGGCGCCGCCTTTCTGTTACATCACTGCCTTGCATCAAACGCAGCATCACTAATGACCGGTAATACAACAGGAGTAGTTCTCGGCCATCTGGTACCTGAGTATAAAGCAAGGTTTGGCAATAAGTACCTAACGTCTCCAGATTCTGCTGGGTAATAACCAAATACCAGCTATTTGTCGATTGCTCTTGTAGTAAATAACTCAAAAATTTTGACTGACTATTAACAGCCACTAAACAGGGTGTTAGTTTTAACACCCCTTCTAGCAGTGTATTTTTATAAATGGGGAAATAATCAGGGTCTCCTTCAATATCATAGATTTTACCAAGTAGGTTATCTATACTGGCCCCATCAGCCATCACGAAGCAATTTTTTCCCGCCTCAATTTGTTGGTCTATATACTCATAAATATTCATATGAATATTATAGATCACAATCGTCGTAAGCTTCAGTTTCATCAGCGTTATTTAATAAGTCGCTTTCTCCTCTCTTGTTGAATGTTTTTGGCAAACTAGTTGCACTATGGCATCAAGATTGTCCATAAGAAGTTATCCTGCACCATAAAATATAAACTATCCCCTCAAGGACAATTGGAATATCACCAAAGTCACAAGAATTTATTATGTGGGTGGAGACAACCGTTGAAGATTAAAGGCCATTTACTACTACTCAGCTATGGTTCTCATAGCTGAGTTTTCTGAGGCTTAAGTACTTATCGTGGTTTAACATTTATAAAGGGTTACAATCTTTTGGCGTATGCATCCCTATATAAAACCGGTTTCTAGCTGCCTCTAAATCGCTGATGGCTTTTTCAACATTGCCGTCTTCAATAAATTGACTAAAAATTCGAATGCCTTTATCCGCCATATTTTGTGGTGTATCTCGATCATAAAACTGAGCATACCCAACTGCCTGATCTAGTAGTTTTTTACCCTCTTTTAAAAAGTAGGTGTTTTTCGGTTTGGCCTTTCTATTAATAAGAATCATTGACAGTCCATCAGTCAGCGATTCTTGTACTTTTTTTGTTGCTAAAAAAGCCATGAATTTTTTCGCATATTTTTTATGTGCTGCCGCTTTGCTTAAGAAAAATATATCAGTTGGTGCATCTTCATAAATAGGCATATTTTTCGTCATCTCAGGAAACTTTATGAATCGAATATTTTTTTTAATATTGGGAGGAATTTTTCCAAACAAACTTTCAGCAAAGTTACCTATCAAGGTAAACGCTGTTTTCCACGCCCCCTGCTCTCGCTTTGCCTGAAGCAGTAATTAACCCCACACCTACTCTCAGTATTTCTGAAGCAAACAACAGACGGGGCTGACCACTACCAACCAATAGCAGTAAAGCCAAAGTAAATTGTAACAAGATAACTACACCATGCTTACTTACATTCATGGGTAACATTAGGTAATTGTTTGCAAAACGCTTATGTAAGCATAGCTTGTGTCATTAAAGCACAGCCTTTGCTTTAAACTTTATTATTGCATTATTCGAAATAATTTATAAAAAATCCATACACATAAACAATCATTCATTGCTATTGCAGATGGACCCACTTACTCTCTAAGAAACCTTCTCTTTTTTGGCTACTTCCATGAACATTGACCGCCGCATAAGCCCCCGCTATCCCCTTCAACAGCTGAACTGTGTAGGTATTCTCAAAAGCCATCGAGATACCAGCTATATCAAAATGTTGAATATTTCCCAAGAAGGCATATTAGTCCAGTCGTGCAAAAAAATGCTACCAGGGGAGATCTGCATTCTCTGTTTGTACACGATGAACTATGAAAATAAAGGCATGAGCATTTATGTACATGCTCAAGTGTGTCATACAGAATTAAAAGAGAATAACTATTTAATTGGTTTAGAGTTTACTTATATCCACTCTCCCAGTGAAAACTTCATATCCTACTTTCTTGATGATATCTGTTAGTATGCTTGCTTTAGGGTAACTTTAGTGCTTATAAGGATCAGCTGCATCTCTAATTCCATCACCAAAGAAATTAAATGCCAAGATAACTAGTATGACAGGGATAACTGGGATTAATAACCAAGGATATATCGCAACCACATTAACATTCTGCGCTTCACTTAACAGCACCCCCCAGCTGGTAATCGGAGGGCGTAAGCCCAAGCCTAAAAAGCTTAATGCAGTTTCCCCTAGAATCATGGTAGGTATGGATAACGTTGCAGAGGCAATTAAGTGACTAAAGAAAGCCGGCAATAAATGCCTTCTAACAATGCGCTGGGTTTTTGCTCCCATTAATTGGGCTGCCACTGTATAATCTTCTTCACGCAAGGCCAGAAGTTTAGAGCGCACGGCCCTGGCAAGCCCAGTCCAATCCATTAGCGCCAAAATTAAGGTAATCCCAAAAAACACCCACAGAGGACTCCAGGTAACGGGTAAAATGGCAGATAATGCCATCCATAACGGCAACTCCGGAAATGAGCGGATTATTTCAATACTCCGTTGCACCAGGTGGTCAATCCAGCCACCGTAATAGCCAGCCAAACTCCCAATCACAATCCCCATCAGCATACTTAACGTAATGCCCACCAAGCCAATGGTCATGGAAATTCTGGCACCATACACAATGCGAGAAAACATATCGCGACCGAGTCGGTCTGTCCCAAATAAAAATAAGGTCCCTTGCTCGGGGGCACAAAATAGATGGAAGTTGCTTTTAACAGCTCCCCAAAACTCATATTCATCCCCACTACAAAAAAAACGAATCGGCAATACCTGGGTTTTGTCTTCATGGTAGTCACGTTGCAGCAACTCCATATTCAACGTGTTATACCAGCGATAGACAAATGGGCCAACAAACTTGCCTTCATGAAAAAAATGCACTGGCTGAGGGGGCGAGTAAATATGGTCTGTATTCCTACTATGTAAATTGTAAGGGGCTAAAAACTCACAAATTAAAATGGAGGCATAAACAAAAATAATAAAAACCCCACTCACCATGGCCAACCGGTGTCTTTTAAACTTCCACCAGATCAACGCCCACTGTGATGCTAAGTAAAACTTCTCTTGCTCAGCCGCCACTTTGGTAATGGCATCAGGGTCATAGGGTTCAATCGAAACATAATGGGGATTGGCAGGATGCTCTGGTTGATGCCTCATTTAGTGGCCCCTCCCGTTAAGCGAATGCGGGGATCTAACGCAGCCAACGCTAAATCAGAGACGAGTACGCCAATGACGGTTAATACGGCTAAAAACATCAGAAACGAGCCAGCCAAATACATATCCTGGCTTTGTAATGCGCCTAATAACATTGGACCTGTGGTGGGCAATGACAGCACCAGCGCAACAATCTCTGCACCCGAGATAATACTTGGCAACATGCTACCGATATCAGCAATAAAAAAATTCAGTGATACCCGCAATGGGTATTTAATCAGCAGTTTTTTCTCTCCAAGTCCTTTGGCACGGCCTGTGACGACATAAGGCTTATTTAATTCATCCAGCAGATTGGCCCGCAAGCGTCGAATCATCCCCGCAGTCCCTGAAGTCCCAATCACAATCACAGGAATCCATAAATGCTCCAAAATGGATTTAAACTTATCCCAAGTCCAAGGTTTATTGACATACTGCTCATCCATTAAACCGCCTATAGAGACTCCAAAATAAACATTAGCCAAATATAACAATACCAACGCCAATAAAAAGTTAGGGGTCGCCAAACCAATAAAGCCAATTAACGTCAGGCCATAATCCCCCCAACTGTATTGATGGGTGGCTGAGTACATGCCTATAGGAAAAGCGATAATCCAGGTAAAAATAATGGTTAGCATTGATACCATGATGGTTAAATACATTCGATCCCCTACCACCTCCCTCACTGGCAGGTTATATTCAAAGGAATAACCTAAATCTCCCTCCAATAATCCTGTTACCCAGGTCCAGTATTGTTCAGGCATCGACTTATCAAGACCATACTCTTGCCTTAAATAAGCAATTTTTTGTTTATCAATCGACTCACCCTGGCTTTGCAACTCCGCCATGTAGCTTTCTAAAAAATCCCCTGGAGGTAATTGGATAATTGTGAATACAATAATACTGATGACAACGAGGGTTGGGATCATCATCAACATACGGTGAGCAATATAATTAAACATATTTACTCCCCTGCTTTAGTCTTTAACCAAAAAGTATCCATACGATACACGCCAAAATAAGCCCCAGGCTCCCAGCTAAACCAACCCTCCTTCGGCACATTCATTAGATTATTACTCACCACAAGTGGCTGTAATATTCCTGTGACGGTACCAATGGTATAAACCTGATCAGCATAAATAGACAGCATCTGCCGCCAGATATCAGACTTTTGTTGTATATTAGGCGCATGCATCCAGTTTCTATGTAAGTTAACCAGCTCTAACACTTCTGGCTGTTGAGGAGGCTTGCCTTGGCCTGTTTCATAATATTTACCCCACTGCGACCACTGATATTGTTCTTGTACACTGGGCGCTAATTGTTTGGGGTTCATTTCAGCGGTTGGTAGGGCATTATCCAGTCCTTCCCAGACAGCCATGATGGCTTCTCCAGAAAAAACCCGGTTGCGAAATACCTCCCGTTGAGAAGGACGGGTGAGTAATTTAATACCTATCGCTCGCCAATGATCGCGAATTAATTCCAAAATATCCGTTTGCTCAGTTGACTCACCAGGGGATTGCACAATAATTTCCATAGGTCGGCCATCAGGTAATAGGCGAATACCTAAATTATTGCGCTTAGTTAACCCCAATTCGTCCAACAGCTGATTGGCTAATTTAGGGTCATACTGGCACCAATTCTTAGTGAATTTTTTATCATAAAGAGGGCTTGCAGGTAATACCGTATTACCCCCTTCTATCGCTAGCCCATAATACACCACCTGATTTATTTCATGCCGGTTAATTGCCAAAGATAAGGCACGCCGAAACGGGGCTGATTGCATTAACTTACGCCACTCGGGGTCGTTCGCATTTAAATTAGGGTAAAGGGCAACCTGCGAGCCTCGTGCATTTTTCCAAAGAAAGACTTTATAGTTTCCTTGCTTTTCACCTGCTTTTAAAAAAGTGTAGTTATCTAGTCGAATATAACGGGCTTGTAATGTGGCATCACCTGCCCGGGCTTTGGCTGGAATCAAACTACTAGAAGCAATATTAATCACTACCTGATCAATATAAGGCAACTGCTGACCTTTTTCATCGACTCGGTGATAATTCGGATTCCGTTTAAAAACAAAGCGTTCTGAAGGTGGCTTGGTTGTATTCACCCATGGTTGTAATACCGGTAATTTCGGGTTGGTTAATTTATACTGTCTGGCTCGGGAGTGATGCAGTCCTGCCCAGTTTCGCTTACTGTATTTATCAACCAATAAAGCCAGCGTTTCTGCTTGCGTATAAGAAGCATGAAATTGCTTTAAATAGTGGGCCGGCACATAAATGAATAATGGTCTGGCACCTGCCAATGCGGGCAAAAAATAGGGGTTCGGCTCATCCCACCGATAACGCACGGTATGCTCATCAATTAAGGTAAATGTTGGCGGCTTCCCTTTTACCATTAATTGCTGTGGTGGACCAAAAGGGGACAGTTTTTTATTATTGGCAATATCCTCCCAATAATAGCGAAAATCTTCCGCAGTAAATAAGTGCCCGTCAGACCAACGATGGCCTTTACGAATAATTAACGTAAAACTGCGCCCGCCCTCTTCAACAATAATATCTTTCAATAAATCTGGTTTCAGCTCGAAATTACGGGTAAACCCAACTAATCTGGCATAGCCAAATACCGTCATCATTCGAATATCTTTGCTCTTTGCCATCAGTGTATAGAGCGTGCCCCCTTGTTTTCCAATGGTCTGATCAGGGGCCATCTTGGTCACTAATGGTTCTTCAGGTAAATCTGCCATTACTGCCTGAACACTGATTCCTCCCAGCAACCATACAACAAGGGCTAACGCAGTAAAAAAAGTATTAAGATTAATACTCATGGGGACACATCCTGACAAAATGGTCTTCTTCAATTTCAACCAGCTCATTAGGAATATGAGGTGATAAGGTGTAAGGGGCCGGCCAGAATTCTGGCTGAGACAACGCTGGCCCCAGCTTCTCAAACTCTCGTCGAGAACTTAAATCAGGTGCTAACACAGCTTCCATTAAGGTTTTGGTATAGGGATGATTAGGGTTGGCAAATAGCTTTTCGGTAGGTGCCTGCTCGACAATCTGGCCACGACACATCACCACAATGCGGTCAGCAATATAGTCTACAACAGCCAAATTATGGCTAATGAATAAATAGGTTAACCCTAATTCGTGCTGTAAGTCTTTTAATAAATTAAGAATTTGCGCTTGTACTGATACATCCAGAGCGGAAACAGGCTCATCTAAAATTAAGAAATCAGGGGCTAATGCTAAAGCCCGAGCAATGCTGATCCGCTGTCGCTGCCCACCGGAAAAACTATGAGGATAACGATTTAAAAAAGCAGGATCTAACCCTACTAACTTCATCAGTTCTTTTGCACAGTCGCGACGAGATCCTGGGTCACCAATATTATGAATAACTAAAGGTTCAGTTAATACATCTAAAATAGTCATACGCGGGCTTAGCGCACTGAATGGGTCTTGAAAAACCAATTGAATTTTAGTGCGAAATGCCCGCAAGGTTTCCTCATCCAAATTCAACAGAGAAATCATTTTACCTCGGTCATTGTAGCGAATGTCTCCATTGCTTGGAGATAAGGCGCGCATAATCATCTTACTGAGCGTGCTTTTACCACAGCCACTCTCACCGACCAGCCCTAAGCACTCCCCCACTTCAATTTTAAACGACACTTTGTGTACAGCTTGAATAATCTCTTGCTCAGACTGGCGTTTAAACCACTTACCTTTGTTTCGTTGTGAGAAGTTTTTACTCAACCGAACGACTTCTAGATGAGGGCCAATCAGCTTTTCTTCCGGCTGCCAGTGGGTAAAGTTTTTCTCAATATTTTCAGTGGATACCTGAATATCACGAATGGGGGTTAAACGTTCTTCCTTCGCTAACCCAAAACGAGGAATAGAGTGAAATAATGCTTTTAAGTAGGGATGCTGAGGGTCACTATAAATCGCTTCTACTGGTCCTCGTTCAACAACATGGCCGTGATACATCACCACCACTTCATCCGCCATATGAGCGACCACACCTAAATCATGGGTAATCAGTAATATTCCCATGTTTAATTCCCGCTGCAACCGTTGCATTAGCTTCAATATTTGCAACTGCACGGTAACATCTAACGCTGTAGTAGGCTCGTCAGCGATTAAAATAGCAGGGTGGCAAATTAATGCCATTGCAATCATGGCCCGCTGCCGTAAGCCACCCGATAACTCAAAGGGGTATAGGTGAAATGCCTGGTCAGCATTCCGAAACCCTACTAATGACAGCATATCTTTGGTCAGCTTCAGTCCTTGTTGCTTACTGATACGACGATGTAAAAACAAGGCTTCACTGACTTGATCGCCAATAGTATGCATGTTGGACATGGACACCATCGGTTCCTGAAAAATAATTGAAATTTGACTACCGCGCATATCCCTCATCATTTGCGAGTCTGGCGATAGTTTAGCGATATTGGTGGTGCTGACTAAAATACCAGGCTCGCGAAAAATAATGTCTCCTTTAGCAATTCGCGCATTTTTGGGCAAAATACCCAGGATGGCTTGAGCCGTAACCGATTTACCTGATCCCGACTCTCCCACCAATGCAACCGTACTGCCATGGCGCAAACTAAATGAGACACTTTTGACGGCTGTAAACACCCCACCTGGTAACTGAAATTCAACAGCCAGTTCTCTCACATCCAGTAATGGCAACTCTTCTAGCTGGTGATCTACTGCTTCAGTGTATGCACTTTCCAAGCTTTATTACCTTAATTCTTCTTATTGGGCCGTTTATAAGTTATGAATTATATTGTAGTTCACCATGAAACGAGTTCATGACAATTATTTAATGGATCTTAAGAGGCTAAGCCTAAACTAAAAAACTGGCCATGACTCCATAGACCTAAGTGGCAATTCCCCTCAATTTCATTGACGACAGCCTTAGCAACTAACTCATAAAATACATTACGATTAATCAGTGCTTCCAACTGGTCTCTCACCAAAATATAAGGCTTGGATTGTTCTGCTACGAAACGAACTTGTAATGGATGATCAGCACCTAACAACACTTTATCCCCTACATTGGTGGTAAATACCAGTTGCTGATGACGATTTTCCTCTGTTATCTCAACAGCAACAGCAATGAACGGAGCATCTTCTACAATGACTTTTAGCTTTTCCACTGGTGTGACCAAATAATAGTCTGCTTGTTCTTTTCGCAGCACAGTCGAAAACAGTCGTACTAGTTGTGGGCGATTAATTGGTGTACCATGAAAAAACCACTGTCCATTGCTTTTAATCACAATATCAATATCATCACAATGATTAGGTTGCCATTGGCTGACCGGAGGCAATGAAGGATGATTAATGGCTTGCTCAATACTTGCTGCAATGGCTGCAGGGTTAATATGTGCTTGACTCATATGAAGGCCAGTTTTTTTAGACAGCTTTTTGTACCGCTCTTGTTGCCTATTTAACCACAAAGCCTGTTTCTAAGTCATTGCAATCATGGTTTCTCAGTTAAAAATGCAACATCGATGGCTATTGAGGGGTTAAGCTATTGGCATAATCTTCAATCGGTTCTCGAAACAGTTGGTCGGGCTTGTCATTATAAAAGCTTAGCCAACCACTGTTACTTTGCAGCAGAATGGAGTCAACAATATATTCGGAGCTAATTTCTACTAATGTCAGCCTGGCAGAAACACGATCAGGCCCTACTCGTCGGATATCTTCAGAGTATTCAAACTCTACCCAATTGCCCACTTTATCATCAAAGAATAACAGTTGCGTATATAAAACAAACTGATAACGCTGATTTCGCGCGGTATTAAGTGCAGTTAATAGAGAAGGCTGTACACTAGGATAACGTTGTGTATAAGGAAAACGAGCAGTGAATACCTGGTAAACTTCATTAGTTAACGCCGCCTGATAGTTGACTTCGTCCGTCTTTAAACCGGGCCCAGAAACAACCAAGATGCGTGAATGACGAGGTAATACCCAATTGTTGTTATACCCTAGCTGACTGTTATCTACTAAACGCAAGTCAACAGCATAGCGATGCAATTCTTTGCCGATATCACTTGGCATGCAGGCAGTTAAATTTATCGTTAACAGCAACAAACAAAACGTGAGCCACTGTTGCCTCAAGGCTTTGATAAAGCTTAAAACGCTAATCAATCGTAGAATCATTGCTTGTATCTGTTTTTTTAATTCAACCAGATACAAGCAACAACCATACCCTACTAACCTGCGACTAGCACTTCATCTGCTTCGGTGACTTCAAGTTCGTTATTGTCGCTTGCTGTACTCGCTTGCTCCTCTTCCCTGGTCGCATAAGATTGCGGGCTTTCTTCTGGACGACTGTTTTTACTGTGCCCCCGTTTACCCATGCGCATACCAATATCCATCATAAACTGAAAAAAGCCATCCTTATCTTCTATTACATCTTGCCAAAACGCAGAGTGATACACAGCAACTGCCCCATGTACCAGCGCCCAAGCAGCACAATAATGAAAATAAGGTGGAACATTTTCCAGCAAATTATCATCAATTCGCGCTTTGATCAGCTCCGTTAAGCGAGCAATATTCGACGCACGAATTCGATGCAACTCACGAAATAGCTCTGGGTGTGGGTTACGACGCGTGAGCTTTTGCTCTAGACGATCAAATAAATAGTACTTTTCTGGATGCTTCATCCGATATTCGAAGTAGGCACGCGGCAAAGCTCCTCGGTCTGAAGACACTTCATCAGACTGAATTAGGCTAGCCAGCTCCTCTTCATAAATCAGCATCAGTCGTAAAAATATTTCCGCCTTTGAGCGAAAGTGACTGTACACTGTACCTTTACCAATACCAACGGTTTCAGCAATCATCTCAACAGTAACATTGTCTTCCCCCTTTTCTAAAAATAAAGCTAATGCAGTTTCCAGGATCTCATTTTCGCGACGTTTAAATTCGCGCTGTTTTCTTGTTATATCCGCCATACACCTGCACCGTAGGCAAATTTTTGATTGTAGTTAGACCCCTTATTCATACCATGTTGAATATTTTTGGCAAGCAATATCGCTTTGTCGCTACAGTAAATAATGAAAACTGGCGCAATAAGCGTGTCATATAACTCGTTAAAATATGTCACTTTCAAGCATCACTGCCTTCCCTTTAATGCCCATGAGTACTGAAAAAGCAGCCAGGATAACTACTTTCTCACACAGTTAATTCAACTTGTATCCTGTATTTGATTTAACTGTTGTATTAACATAAATTGACTGAAGTATATCGCTAATAACAGGTGGCTTATGAGTCAATGGCACGCTGAATTTCCCCTTAACCCTGAAATTTATTACCTTAATCATGCGGCTGTTGCACCCTGGCCAGCCCGAACAGCTCAAGCAGTCGAAGCATTTGCTCAAGAAAATATCCAGCAAGGTGCTAGTCAATACCCTAATTGGCTAGCAACTGAGCAACAATTAAAAAGCCGCTTGGCCACGCTCATTAATGCCACCGACTGGCAAGATATTGCGCTACTAAAAAATACCTCCGAAGCGTTATCAGTGGTGGCTTACGGTATCGCCTGGCAACCTGGCGATAATGTGGTGATTTCTGATCAAGAGTTTCCTTCCAACCGGATTGTCTGGGAGTCTCTGGCCAATCAAGGTGTTACTGTCAAACAAGTCGATATCTCCGGGAACCATCCAGAACAAGCATTGATTGAAGCTTGTGATCAGCATACCCGTTTGCTCTCCATTAGCTCAGTGCAATATGCCTCTGGCTTAAAGCTTGATTTGACCCAATTGGGCAATCACTGTCAGCAAGCAGGGATTTTATATTGTGTCGATGCTATTCAAAGTATTGGAGCAGTGCAGTTTGATGCCACTGCTATTAAAGCTGATTTTGTCATGGCTGATGGCCATAAATGGATGCTTGGACCTGAAGGGTTGGCCTTGTTTTACAGTACTCCCCAAGCCAGAGCTAAACTATCACTTAAACAATTTGGTTGGCATATGGTGGAAGATCAAGGCAACTACGACACCCTAGACTGGGAAATTGCTCAGTCAGCACGTCGATTTGAATGTGGCAGCCCCAATATGCTCGGTGCTTATGCATTGAATGCCAGTATCGGTTTATTGCTTGAGGTGGGGATGGCTAATGTGGAACAGCAACTGCTTGATAATATTATCTGGTTGCAACAACAACTTGCTCAACTCAATAACGTCCAAGTTATTAGTACCACTGAAACTAACCGCTACGCAGGTATTGTTACCTTTAGAGTGAACAGCCAGGAAATGGCTGCGCTGCATCGGCATCTAATGGATAAAGGAGTGATATGTGCTTACCGAGGTGGTGGTATTCGTCTCTCCCCTCACTTTTATACCAGCAAGCCGGTTTTAGAGGAGAGTTTACAAATCATTAAAGAAGCTATTGGCTAGATACTTGTTTAATTGCTAGAAGTCAGGTTGTTACAAAACACACATGCTAGGCAAAACCACTCGCCTTATCACTAAAGGGTTAACCCTCCAGCGTAAACAGCGCCGAGCGCCCATGTGTGATTTTGAGCGTATCCGTTATGAGCTTAAGCCTTGCGATATTATCCTGGTTGAAGGTCGTTCCCGTGTGAGTGAAGTGATTAAAGTCATCACCCAAAGCCCATGGTCTCACGCGGCTTTATATATTGGTCGCCTGCATGATATTGAAGATTCTGAGATTCGGGAGCAAGTAAAGCAACACTGTGATTGCAGCCCTGACAGTCAACTACTGGTAGAAAGTGAGTTGGGTATGGGCACCGTGATCAGACCCATCACTGTCTATGAGAAAGAACACCTGCGAATTTGTCGCCCGCGAGGGCTTAAGTACCAAGATGCCCAGCAAATTATCAACTATGCAATAAGTCGAGTTGGCGTAGAATATGATGTTAGACAAATTTTCGACCTAGCACGCTTTCTGTTCCCTTGGCGACTTCTCCCCCGCCGCTGGCGATCCTCCTTGTTTGCTAAGGGGGCTGGCCCCACCACCAAAACCGTTTGTTCTACAATGATTGCTGAAGCATTCAATAACGTGCAGTTTCCTATCTTACCATTAGTGAAAACCAATACAGCTGATGGCAGGGTTCAGTTATTCAGACGCAACCCCAAACTCTGCGCCCCCCGAGATTTCGACTATTCACCCTATTTCAAAATAATTAAATATCCCTTTATTGATTACAGCCACCACGCGAGTTATCGCTTATTACCCTGGCATGGCAACATACCATTGGATAATGAAGAAGCTGATTTATATTTAACACCAGGAGAGTCAGAAAATAGTCTCGTTGCCATTGCTGACAATGAAATTGCTCTGCCTCCTAAAAAACCCAAGGGAAATCCCCATTAAATCGCTAATGTGACAAAATAATGGCAGCAGCCCCTACATACTTAGCTCTCTGCTTATGCTAAATGAATTTAAAAATGCCTCAGTTTTCGCTGGAGGATTTACCAGCATCATCAATACTTAAAATTACTGATTGAGACTTAATCCCCCTAAAGTCACAATCAGTCTAGGTCAATCTGACCTCGGTACGTAGGATTGTGTACCTTTGTTTCACTCCTAATGGTCTTAACCCGAATTCATCCCCCAGGATTCGGGTTTTTTTTGCTTGTTATTTACAGACAAAAAAATTTAACAATTCAAGCTAAAATCACTCAAGCTATTTCAAACCATTGCAGTTATTCAGTGTGATAGCACATTTATTGCGGTTGTCCACACTCAGTCAGTAATTTCAATAATCCATAATTTTGCAACCATTGCCTTTGCTCATCATTTTTTAATAAAAAGCGCCCGGTATAATTTAAGCCATTTACTAATATCTGATTTATATGGGCCTGCGTACGTGGCACAATTAATAGCCATTCTTGAGTTAACACAATATTATGCGGTAGGCATTGGTCAGCATTTATTAATGCTAATTGATACATTGCTTGTTGATATGCGGCAAACAGCTCCTTAGCATTTAAGGCCGTAAAACAATACAGTTGATGTTTACATCCCAGACCACCACAATGAATAATAGCTGCTATGGGAACCGCTGCTCTTACTAGCTGCATATGACGATGCATTTGACTCGCACCCGCTATCTCCCCGCCGTTATAAAATCCCACGACATCCGGTTCAGTAAAACCCAATAACCAAGCCTCAAAGTCTGCCAAGGTGAGTAGCTGAGTTTGTGGAACAAATTCGCGGGTACAGATTAATAAATGAGGAGATAACACCGGAAATTTATTTAATAAACATACGTGAAATTCACCTGCATCTCCGACATACATATCTGGCTCGTAAGGTAAAAAAGGGTTGCTGGATTTATTTCCTATTTTTGGTTTTTTCTGATAATTATCCAGCTTGGTATGCAACAAAAATGGTATCCCGTCCTGTACAACCACACTGGGCTTTGTCGCAATCGGGAATAAACGGCCCTTTGCTAGTGCTTGCTTGGTTACCTGTTCGGCTTGATCCCAAAACATAAACATACCTCAACCGGGTAAAAATATAATGATAAACTCGTAAAAATAACAGTATATCAAAACCAATAGTAGACATCCGTCCAGTATGCTGAACAAGAAGAAAAATTTGACGTGCATTATGATGGGTGGGCAGTGGAATAACTAATTATTAGAGATAGTCATAATACAAAGTCTCTGAACAATATACTTTTATTGTTCAGAGACTTTGTTATTTTACAATAGTTAGGATATTGCTAAAAAAGCATTTTTTAGCGGTGACTTTTAAATTGCAGTTGATAAACGGATGTAGTGCCACTCACCTCATTACCCACCGCTAAATAATGCTTACCTTGTCGCTGAAAGTATTCTATTGACTCTGGCCCCAAATCCCCTGCGTTAGGATTATAAACACCATTTTTGCAATCACCATCATCTACTTCTGTGCATACATCCTGATCATAATGACGATTATTTACATAGGTGATGAAGCGTCCCTTGGTTGGGTCGGTAATGTCGTATACCATGATTCCCCCCTGACGCTCTAAGCCAATAAAAGCATAATGGCGATCATTAATTGAGGCGACTTCTACCACTTCAGGCTCTCCTCCCCGATCATCACTGCGATTATCACCACTTTGATTATTATTATGGGTACTATTTAGCTGGCGTGGCTCCAGCGCAAACACAGTTTGGCTAAACTGATCACCGCTATCAAAGGTGAGATTACCCTTATCATCCCAAATGGAAAAAGAACGTGAACCAAAGGCATAAACGGGTTTATTAGCATCAACTTTTGATTCGGGTTGAACCACTTTAAGTCGAGCCAGCTGTTTCTTGTCTTGCAATGCTTCTACTAAAGGGTGTTGATTATCAATTTTCAGTTTTTTGCCACGAACCTCATCAGTGTGCGCAATACAAAAGCCTACTTTTGTTGTGTAATCTGGCGTGTCCGTATAATCATTTTCATCCCAAGTATAGCCTGATTCATCACATACTTGCTGAGTCGTATCAACCCCATACTCACGGCTATCACCTTCATTCGCCGTGACAAGATAGGTGTTGCCATTGACGGTATAACTGGCAATACCATCTGGCATGTACAAACTTTCCAACTGAGAGTAGCTTTTAAAATTACCGATTTTTTTATCCTTATTAGATGCATCTAGAGCCACGTTAGCCCATGATTTAGTTCCCAACCCTACAATGGCATCTACCCTGGCGGTAGCCACATCAATGACGGCAAGTGCATTATTTTCTTGCAGAGCCACATACAGTTTACCGTTATCAGCAAAACTTAAATACTCAGGCTCTAAATCCTGAGCCACTGTGGCATTGGGTCCAGAAATTCGCACAGAAATCGGCAGCTCATTATGCCGTACGCCCCCTTTATTAAATGCTTTAAAGTTTATTTGCTGGACATTAGCATTCGCTGGACCGTTCGCTAGGTCAACCAAGGTAATACTGCCTTCTGGGTCTACTTGATAATTTGCATTTGGCTCACCTTCATTGGCCGTGGCAATATATCGACCGTCTTTCGAAAAACTGACCATATCAGGCAAAGCACCAGTAGGATAAGTAGCAATCAGCTTTAAGTTATCAGAGCGATATAAAGCAATTAAACCATTGGCTTGTTTATTAGCATTTTCAATGGCTACTGCAACCACCCCCTCATAAGCAGAGACACTATTTGCTGCACCAATCTCGATACCTGCTGTTTTTGCTGCCGATTGCAGATTAATGGCACCTATTGCCGTTGGTTTACCCTGCTCATCCATCGTCAATATATCCACTTGCTTTGCTTGTGCATTCACCACATAAAGCAAATCGGTACAGCTATCGTAGCTAACAATTTCAGCAGCTGAGGTAGCAAAGGGGGCATCCGCCACTGACGTACCAATCAGAGTCAAATCACTAAGCTCACCTATTACTGGCGTTGTGTGTGAAGAAGGCTGACAACGAATGTCTAAGCCATTTTGCTGCTGTAAATCACATGCCGCATAAGGGCTTAATAAAATACCTGCTAAACTAAAAGCCAAAATGGGTTTTTGTTTTATCAGCATAATTTTCATTCCTTGAGTTAATACAGGACTACGATTTCTAAATCTAAGATAGAAAAACGTAAGATATTAGTCGTATATTAATTTAAGGGCAATTATCGATTAGTCTAAAAATGCAAGCCGTTTTTTAAGCATTTCTAAATAAAAAAACCCCGGCACACGATGGCACCAGGGCTAGGAGGGGAGTCATGGAATCAATCTAGTCACCATGCCTTCCTAAAAGGCATGATTAGGGTATTTTACTCAGTACGATAAGTGTCAGTAGCCGGACAAGAACATACCAGGTTCCGATCGCCATAAACATTATCGATACGGTTAGTGGTCGGCCACACTTTTTGCTGTTTTAACCAGTTTAATGGAAATACTGCTTCTTCACGGCTATACGGACGGTTCCATTCAGCGTCAGTAATATCAGCAAGTGTATGAGGTGCATTCACTAACGGGTTATTATCAGCTTGCCATTCACCAGCGGCGACTTTATTAATTTCCTGGCGAATAGTAATCATGGCATCAATAAAACGATCTAGCTCAGCTTTTGATTCACTTTCCGTCGGCTCAATCATTAAAGTACCCGGTACTGGGAATGACATGGTTGGCGCATGGAATCCAAAGTCCATTAAACGCTTAGCCACATCTTCTTCTGAGATACCAATTTCGGCTTTTATCGGGCGTAAATCAATAATACACTCGTGAGCGACTCGACCATTACTACCTCGATATAGTACCGGGTAATGGGCGCTGAGCTGCTCAGTAATATAGTTTGCATTAAGAATAGCCACTTCCGTTGCCTGGCACATACCCTCAGTTCCCATTAAAGCAATATATACCCAAGAAATAGGCAAAATACTGGCACTACCAAAGGGAGCGGCTGAAACGGCGCCGTTATTACCTAGCGCTTCGTCTACAGGGTTCACAGCATGGTTAGGCAAATATGGAGCTAAGTGGGCTTTAACGCCAATCGGTCCCATACCCGGGCCACCTCCACCATGAGGAATACAGAAGGTTTTGTGTAAATTTAAATGAGAGACATCAGCGCCAATAAATCCTGGACTGGTTAAACCTACCTGAGCATTCAAGTTAGCACCATCCAGATAAACCTGGCCACCATACTGATGCACAATACGACAGATTTCTTGTACACCTTCTTCATAAACACCATGTGTAGAAGGATAGGTAATCATAATACACGACAGTTTATCTGCGTATTTTTCAGCTTTTGCGGCCAAATCCGCTAAATCCACATTGCCATTATCATCACAGTCCACAATTACCACATCCATACCTAACATGCTGGCACTGGCTGGGTTGGTTCCATGAGCGGAGCTAGGGATTAAACACACATTACGATGAGCATTGCCATTTGCTTTGTGATAAGCACTAATAGCCAACAAGCCTGCATATTCCCCTTGGGCACCGGAATTAGGCTGATGAGATAATGCATCATAACCTGTCATTTCAATTAACCAATCAGCTAACTGTTGTAGCATTTCCTGGTAACCGACTGTTTGGTCTTTCGGTGCAAATGGGTGAATTTGTGAAAACTCTGGCCAAGTAACAGGTATCATCTCCGCAGTCGCATTCAGCTTCATCGTACATGAGCCAAGCGGAATCATCGAATGGGTTAGAGAAATATCTTTGTTTTCCAGCTGTTTGAGATAACGCAGCATCTCTGTTTCAGAGTGGTGCTGATTAAATACTGGATGGGTTAAAATGGCATCACTACGTTGATAAGCGGAGGTAATACCTGCCAACCCTTGATCAGCAAGCTGTTGATCCCAAACGGTTAGTTGCTGACCATGGTCTGTTCCTAAAATAATAGACCATAACTGTTGCACATCTTCCGCCGTAGTTGTTTCATCTAAGGCAATGCTAATTTTGTCCTCACCTACTTTTCTTAAATTAACCTGTTCTGCCAACGCACGCTGATAAATAGCTTCGGTTTGATCAGCAGTTTTTAAGGTGATGGTGTCAAAATATTGTTTATTAACCCGCTCAACCCCTTTAGCTTCTAAACCAGCCGCTAAAATACCCGTTAATCGATGGATTCGGGTAGCAATGGTTTTCAAGCCAACAGGGCCATGATAAACTGCATAAAAACCAGCCATGTTAGCTAATAAAGCTTGTGCCGTACAAATATTGGATGTTGCCTTTTCTCGACGAATATGCTGCTCACGGGTTTGCATTGCCATCCGCAATGCTAATTGGCCACGAGTATCTTTTGATACCCCAATAATACGCCCCGGCGTTGAGCGCTTAAGTTTATCTCGGGTAGCAAAGAAGGCCGCATGAGGACCACCATATCCCATCGGTACCCCAAACCGTTGAGCACTTCCAATCACTACATCCGCACCAAGTTCACCAGGTGACTTAAGTAGTACTAAGCTCATAATATCAGCCGCCACTACAGTCATGGCTTTTTGTTGCTGGGCTGCTTGTATGACTGTACTGATATCACCAATATCCCCTTCAGTTGTCGGATATTGCAACAGTACGCCAAACACTTCATGTTTAGCTAGGTCTTGATAAGGATTACCTACAACAATATCAAAACCAAAATACTCAGCTCGGGTTTTAATAACATCAATGGTTTGTGGATGAACATCTTCAGCTACAAAAAAACTATTGGTTTTTTTCCGGTTGGATCGCTTACACAAAGTCATTGCTTCAGCGGCAGCAGTAGCTTCATCTAGTAATGAAGCATTAGCTAAATCCATTCCGGTTAAGTCCATGATCATTTGCTGGAAGTTTAATAAGCCTTCCAGTCGGCCTTGGGAAATTTCAGGCTGATAAGGGGTATAAGCGGTATACCAACCTGGGTTTTCCAATACATTACGTAAAATGACATTAGGTGTAATGGTATTGTGATAGCCCATGCCAAGATAAGATTTAAATACCTTATTTTTAGCAGCCATTTTCTTTAGCGTGGCTAATGCATCCTGTTCAGTCATACTGTCGCCCAGCGTTAATGGCTGCTTTAAACGAATCGACTGAGGTACGGTTTGGTCAATCAGCTGCGCTAAGGTATCAACCCCTAGGGCGGCTAACATTGCCTGTTTATCGATTTGATCAGGCCCGATATGACGCTGAATAAAAGCATCGTTTTGTTCAAGCTGCTGCAAAGGCTGTTTATCAACTGTCATCTGCATTAACCTTCTAAATAGTAAGGGATACCACACCCCTTTTATGAATCATTTTTTACACAGTTAATGACAGCCGCATTATTTTATTGAATAACAAACTGACTGCATTAAATTAAAAAATCATTCTTGCAAGATAGAATTAAACTTCTGTTTCCACTACGGCTTGGTAAGCATCAGCATTCAGTAGTTGGTCTAGCTCTGATTTATCAGATAGCTTGACTTTAATCAACCAACCATCTGCAAAAGGGCCTTCATTCACTTGCTCAGGGTTATCAACCAACGCTTCATTGACTGCAACCACTTCACCAGAAATAGGGCTGTATACATCAGATGCTGCCTTAACAGACTCAACTACTGCAAACTCTTCACCGGCTTCTAAGCTCGCCCCTACTTCAGGCAGCTCAACAAAAACCAAATCACCTAATAATTCTTGAGCATGGGCAGTAATCCCGACAGTAACCGTATTGTCGCCATTTTCCTGCACCCATTCATGAGACTTACTATAATACAGCTCAGCTGGAATTTGACTCATATGCTTTACCCTATTGTTAAATCCTAACCAGTTAATCAATAATTAGCTATAAATTGGAAAACGCTCACACAGTTTTGCCACTTCAACCCGGACTGCTTGCTCCGCCACTTCATTGTTGTCTGGGTGATTGACCAAGCCATCTAATACATCCGCAATTAAATGACCGATCTGACGAAATTCTTCATTACCAAATCCACGGCTGGTACCTGCCGGTGTGCCTAATCGTATACCTGAAGTAATCGTTGGTTTTTCAGTATCAAATGGAATGCCGTTTTTATTACAAGTAATACTTGCACTTTCCAAACTGACTTCAGCCTTGTTGCCTTTTAATCCTTTTGGCCTTAAATCAACCAATACCAGGTGAGTATCCGTACCACCAGATACTACCGCATAGCCTCTTTCTACAATGACATCAGCCAACACTCTGGCATTACTTACGACTTGGTCAATATAGGTTGTAAATGCTGGCGTTAATGCCTCACCAAACGCTACCGCTTTTGCTGCAATCACATGCATTAAAGGACCACCTTGCAAACCAGGAAAAACAGCAGAATTTATTTTTTTCCCAAGCGCTTCATCATTGCTTAAAATCATTCCCCCTCTTGGTCCACGCAAAGTTTTGTGGGTAGTAGTGGTAATAATATGCGCATGAGGTAAAGGGCTTGGATGAGCACCGGTGGCAACTAAGCCTGCAATATGAGCCATATCCACCATTAAATACGCACCAACGCTATCTGCAATTTCGCGGAATTTTGCAAAATCAATTTCTCGGGGAATAGCGGAGCCACCAGCAATAACCAGTTTTGGCTGATGTTCTTTAGCAAGACGTGCTATGTCATCATAGTCAATGGTTAAGGTTTCTGGGTTCACCCCATACTGCACAGCATTAAACCATTTGCCTGATAAGGCGGGTCTTGCTCCATGGGTTAAATGGCCACCCGCATCTAAAGACATACCTAAAATAGTATCGCCAGGCTGGGTAAGTGCTAGCATGACAGCACCATTGGCTTGAGCACCCGAGTGGGGCTGCACGTTGACAAACTGGCAATTAAATAAAGCCTTGGCACGGTCAATGGCTAGTTGCTCAACCACATCAACATACTCACAACCACCGTAATAGCGTTTAGCAGGATAACCTTCAGCATATTTATTAGTTAATACTGAGCCTTGCGCGTTTAATACAGCTTTAGATACGATATTTTCTGAAGCAATTAATTCTATTTGATCTTGTTGACGATTAAATTCATGATTAAGTGCCTGTTGCACCTCGGCATCAGCAGTAGCCAATCCCTCTGCAAAAAACTGTTCAAGCGCTGTATTGAGATATTCAAGTTGGCTCATCGTTAACCCCTAATTTATTTATCAACAATTTTTTATTAATAACGATTTAATTAATATGCTAATTAACATGCAACTACGTTCACGGCTAACCCACCCTGCGATGTCTCTTTATACTTCTCCTGCATGTCGAGACCTGTTTGTCGCATGGTTTCAATAACACTATCCAGCGACACATGGTGATCACCATTACCTCGAATAGCCAACCGTGCTGCATTAATGGCTTTTACAGCTCCCATGGTATTCCGTTCAATACAAGGCACTTGTACTAACCCAGCAATAGGGTCACAAGTTAAACCCAGGTTATGCTCCATACCGATTTCTGCGGCATTTTCCACTTGCTCATTGGTGCCACCTAATACGGCAGTTAATGCACCTGCAGCCATCGAACAAGCCACTCCTATTTCACCCTGGCAACCCACTTCTGCAGCAGAAATAGAGGCATTTTGCTTATATAACATGCCAATTGCAGCAGCTGTAGCAATAAACTTCACGATACCTTCACGACTGGCCCCATGCACAAACCGGTCGTAATAAGCTAACACCGCAGGAATTACCCCGGCAGCGCCATTGGTAGGCGCAGTCACCACCCGACCACCCGCGGCATTTTCTTCATTAACCGCCATAGCAAACAAATTAACCCAGTCCATTACGGTTAACTGATCTTTTAAAGCGGCTTCAGGTTTACTAGTTAATTCTCGATAAAATTCGGCAGCACGGCGTTTGATTTTTAAGCCGCCAGGTAATTCTCCAGACTGCTGACAACCTCGTCTAATACAGTTATCCATGACCTCCCAAATTGTATAGATTTGGTCATACAACTGCTGTTGGGTTAAATCAGGTTGCAATGCTTGCTCATTTTTTAAAACCAGCTCAGCAATCGATAGTTGATGCTGTTTGCAAATCGCTAACAACTCTTTTCCTGAGTTAAATGCCAATGGCACAGCCACATCTTGGTCGCTGGCAGTTTGCTCACCCTTAGTGACAACAAAACCACCCCCTACCGAAAAATAAGTTCCTTCAAATAACAACATCCCATGCTGATCATAAGCCAATATTTGCATGCCGTTAGGATGCTCAGGCAGGCTTGCTTGATAGTGAAAGTGAATATCTTCAGCGGGGTTAAAAGTAACCGGATACTCTCCTGCCAGTTTTAACTGATGATGGGTATTAATTGCTTGAATATATTCTTGCACACAATCCGGATTTACTGTTGCTGGTGCTTCCCCTAATAACCCCAATAAGACAGCGATATCTGTTGCATGGCCTTTACCTGTCAGAGCCAATGAGCCATATAAAGCGACTTTTACCTTAGTGACCTGGCTAAGTTGCTGCCGTTTGGCTAACTCAACCAAGAAACGATTGGCCGCCACCATTGGCCCAACTGTGTGTGAGCTGGACGGTCCAACTCCCACTTTAAATAGGTCAAAAATACTCAGCGCCATGTTTTAGGTACTCTTTGTTAGGTACTCTGTTTTAATAAACTGCTTGTTGTTTCAAGTACAGTTATGCAGATTCATTCTTCCTGCATTTATTCAAATACTTGAGCAAGCTTTTCATTGTCACTGGCTAACCTTTAAAATCGGGTTGTAACTACCCAACTTGGTGAAAACCCTTTGTTAGCAACTCGCTTAACCACTAATTGAACACAATATAGAGATGATGAAGGGAAGACTAACAATCTTTTCTCGTTAAATCAACTTTGTTTCCTATTGGAAACATAATTCATTACGACGAATCTTTTGCTACTTTAACTAACAAGAAAATCCTCGCCTTTTCATTAAGTTATCCTTTCTGTACTATGCTGATGCTTAAATAGCGGTTAGTGTTAAGGAAATTTTATGGCGGATGAAACCCCCGGTTTGCCTAAACTGGACATATCTTTTTTATCCAGTGAAGCTTACGTGGAACCCTTACAACTAGGTAAACGGTTAAAAGAAATCCGCTTAAGTAACAACTGGACCCTGGAAGAAGTCAGCCAACGTACAGGCTTGGCCCGCTCAACCCTATCAAAAATTGAAAATGATCAAATTTCACCAACGTTTACCGCGGTACAAAAGCTAATTCAAGGTCTGGGTATCGACTTGCCACAACTGTTTACCCAGCCTAAAACCTCCCATGCAACAGGGCGGCGTGACATTACTCGGGTTAATGAAGGCAAACCTCACCCTACCCCTACATACGAGCATGAGCTGCTGGCAACCCAACTGGTTCACAAAAAAATGTTGCCTTTTAAGTCCTATGTACGAGCTCGTTCATTTAGTGAATACCAGGAATGGGTACGACATGAGGGTGAAGAATTTTTACTCATTCTTTCTGGCTCATTACTGTTTTATTCAGAGTTTTATGAGCCTGTAGAGCTACAGGCAGGTGATAGTGTCTACTATGATGCTAATATGGGCCACGCCTTAGTCTCAACCAGTAAAGGAGATGCTCATATTCTGTGGGTAACAGCTAACTAAAACTTGTATTAACTAATACTCAGTATCAAACGTAGTTATCCAGTTATCTACCAGCAGCAGTAATCACCGACTGCTGCCCTGCCCCGATTTGTATCACTCGCTAGCGATAGCCATCAGCATGTTTGCCTAGCCTACCTACTGACCTTCAATGCCCAACACTATTGATGCCTAGCTGAACACTTGAGCTAACCAAAAGTAACCATTAACATTTTGTTGCGCGCATTCGAGACATTTTTCCATTTCCAACACTTGCATCGATTTAGCAAATAAGATAGGTTGTTTCCAATAAGAAACAAATTTAATTGCCTTGAGTACGTTTGCCCTTGAGTGAAACAGACTTAAATAAATAGCTAATTTCACTGAATAAGCTGGCTAACATAGATAATGACAAGCGAGATATCAGATAAATAAAAAGCTGGAAAGAATGCGACTATACCCAATGCGTAGGATTTTTAGGTGAGGCCATCAAGTGACGAAGCCTCATGAGCCTATATTAATAGGTGATTGGGGTGAGGAACGATGATAACAAAACCTAAAAATGATTCGCGACGAGTATATTTAAAAGAACACTAGTTATTAGTCAGCACAGTAGCGGCTAAATTAATTACCACAACAAAAATACAACAATAAATAAGGTAATTTTACAGAATTAAAACAAGCATAGGCTCACTTACACAACAGCCTGCTTGACACTAAGCAAGCCCAATTGCAAAAAACAGTGTGTCGGCTACCAACAAATAATTAACAAAACAACTAAAACACAACTTATGATGATTGAAATAAATCATTTGCTGTATAAAATGCACGGTGGGGGCAATATTATTGTCATACTAACCAACTGCTAGCAATAGCTTGCTTCCTATCGTTCGGCATTTGAGACTAATAAATAAACAAAAAAAGCGACATTATTACAACAACAGAGTAACTTAAATAAAGGTGATCAAAAGAACAACATATAAAAATCAAACTACCACTAAATGCAAAACCAATGTAGGATCGTAATCTTTTAATTATCTCGTGCTGTATTAACTGCATGATTTATAACAACAATTGGGCCGACTGGCACAACCCAATGGCACTCCTCACCTTGGTGTTGAAGTGCTTGTAGCCACAACAGTGCTTATTTCGGCAAGTGTCAACAAGCCCAAATCAACTGCTAGATAAAATAATAGAGATGGTGCTTATGGAAATACTTAACTCAATTAGCGGGTTTGTCTGGGGACCTGCAATGCTATTTCTTATCCTGGGTGTTGGCTTCTTTTTAAGCTTTCGACTGGGGTTTATGCCTATACGCAAACTAGGCTTAGCCTTCAAGTTATTATGGGGTGGTCGCAAAGAATCCAAAGAAGCAGGTGAAATCTCTCCCTTTAATGCCTTAATGACTTCATTATCTGCCACTATTGGTACTGGTAACATCGCCGGGGTAGCGACGGCTATTACCCTAGGTGGCCCAGGTGCTTTATTTTGGATGTGGTGTACGGCTCTGGTGGGAATGGCAACTAAATATGGAGAAGCCGTTTGTGCCGTTAAATACCGTGAAAAAGATAAAAACGGTAACCACGTAGGCGGCCCGATGTATTATATAAAAAATGGCCTACCAAAATCCTGGTTATGGCTAGGCACTACTTTCGCTGTATTGGGGTCAATTACTGGATTTGGTATGGGGAATACCGTTCAAGCTAATTCGGTCGCTAATGCCCTCCAAGAAAACTTCAGTATTTCACCAGCTGTCACTGGCATCGTCATGATGGTCTTAGTCGGTGCAGTATTAATTGGTGGAATTAAATCTATCGCTAAAGTAGCAGGAAAACTTGTACCATTTATGGCCATTGCTTATTTATTAGCAGGCTTAGTTGTTCTAGCATTGAATTTAGGTCAAATTCCTGCCGCATTAGAGCTGATCTTTACTAGCGCATTTTCTGGTACTGCAGCAACAGGTGGTTTTGTCGGTGCAGGTGTTGCCGCCGCTATTCGCTTTGGTGTTGCTCGTGGTGTATTTTCTAACGAAGCAGGTATTGGTAGTGCACCAATTGCTCACGCTTCTGCTCAAACCAATAGCCCAGTAAGACAAGGCTTAATTGCTATGCTGGGTACCTTTATTGACACTATTATCGTTTGTTCAATTACTGGCCTAGCAATTGTTTCCTCTGGTGCTTGGCAAACAACCTCTGGTGTTAAAGGGGCCGCGATGACGTCCCTTGCTTTTGAAACAACCTTACCTGGCATAGGCAGCTCTATTGTAACGATAGGCCTTGCTATTTTTGCTTTCACTACTATTTTAGGCTGGAGTGTATACGGCGAGCGTTGTGTGCAATACCTATTAGGTGAAAAAGCCATCGTTCCTTTCCGTTTAATCTGGGTAATTGCTGTACCTGTTGGTGCTATCGCCAGCCTGGATTTGGTATGGATTATTGCTGACATTCTAAATGCCTTAATGGCTATTCCTAACCTAATTGCATTAGCAGCATTGAGTCCTGTCATTATCAAATTGACTCGAGAGTACTTTGCGAAGAGTCAAGAGGAAATCGAAGGCCAAGCTGTGCCATCTAATGACTAAGTAAACAGGTGTAGCCTATGCTACACCGCTTTTTATGGGAGATAATTATGACCACAGATGATGCATTATTGAAAACCCCTTTATATGACTTGCATCTTGAGTTAGGGGCGAAAATGGTGCCTTTTGCCGGTTATCAAATGCCAGTGCAGTATCCACTAGGCGTTAAAAACGAGCATTTACATACCCGAGCAAAAGCAGGTCTTTTTGATGTCTCCCATATGGGGCAGGTTCAGCTGATTGGTCGCCAAGCTGCACAGGCTTTAGAAAAGCTGGTGCCGGTAGATATTATTGACCTACCTGTGGGTAAACAACGCTATGCCCTATTTACAGATGAATCAGGTGGCATCTTAGATGATTTAATGATCAGCAATATGGGTGACTTTTTGCTTGTTGTCGTTAATGCAGCCTGTAAAGAACAAGATATTGCTCATTTACAACAACATCTGCCAGAAGACATAACAATTAACATTTTAGCCGATCGAGCCTTACTTGCTTTACAAGGCCCTGAAGCCGCTAATATATTGGCCAGATTGGCACCTGCTGTCAGTGACATGGTCTTCATGGATACTAAGGCGCTGACCATCAAAGATATTGATTGTTTTGTAAGCCGTTCAGGTTATACCGGTGAAGATGGTTATGAGATTTCTGTCCCAGCCGATCAAGCCGAAGCGCTCGCCCGCTTACTACTTGCAGAGCCCGAAGTCGAAGCCATTGGCTTAGGTGCTCGTGACTCATTAAGACTGGAAGCGGGTTTGTGTTTATATGGTCATGACCTTGACTCTACCACTACCCCACTGGAAGGTAGTTTGATTTGGGCTATTAGTAAGTCCAGAAGACCAGGTGGCAGCCGCGCCGGCGGTTTTATCGGCGAAGCAAAAATCCTTGATCAAATTACTGAAAAAAACTGGCAAACCAAACGTGTCGGTTTATTACCACAAGGTAAAGCCCCTATCCGTGAAGGTGTGGTGCTAACCAATAGCGAAGGCAAAGAAATAGGCAAAGTGACCAGCGGCGGTTTTGGACCAAGCTTTGGCGGCCCAATTGCCATGGGCTATGTAGAAACGGCCTATAGCGCCCTAGATACGGAAGTGTATGCTCAGGTTAGAGGTAAATCACTGCCCATTAAAGTCGCTAAAACGCCATTTGTAGAGCAGCGTTATTACAGAGGCTAATCAGAGCTTTTAATAGTCGATAAAAAAATGAGTTAAAATATTTTTCTATTTTAAAAAGCGCCTAAAGGCGCTTTTTTATTGCTTTTTTTTAACTCTATCATTCTTTTAATAGCAAAAACAATAAATCAAACAATAATAAAAATGCTTATACATAAATAAGCATTATATTTACATTCTTTACAAATTCATAAGTTAGCCAACCTGATCACAAAACAAACTCCCTCACACTATTGACGATATATTGATCAGAACAATTTTTGAACAATGTCACGCCACGCGTTCCATTTATTCTCATAATTCACGTCACTATTTAAACATTCAATTGATCGAGGTGTGAAAGTGAGAAAGCCAAACGGAGCAATCATTAACCTGGCTGCAGTTTCTTGCGTAGCAACACTGCTGGCGTCATCCCCAGCTTTTGCAAACCAAGCCCCCACCACCATGAGTCAAAGCCATCAAGCGACTCTTGGTAAGTCAGTTACATCGAAAGTTTGGGGACAAGACCCAGAAAAACAGCCCCTTTATTATCAGCTAATGTCTTCTCCTAAATATGGCACCCTTTCTTTCGATAACTACAAAGGCACTTTTACTTATACTGCCCATAGTCCTATTGCCGACTATGACGAATTTCGTTTTAAAGTCTGGGATGGTTACCAATATTCCAATGAGTCTGTTGTACAATTCTTATTTGATAGCAAGCAAGTAACCCAAAAACCTACCACACCTACAACAACCAAACCAAAGGCTCGTAACCACGCTCCAACGACTATGGGGCAAACAAATTATGTTGAAAAGGGAAAACTGCTAAAAAGTAGAGCTTATGGGGTTGATAAAGATAAAGACACCCTTACTTTCACTGTAGTAAAGCAGCCAAAGTATGGGAGCTTAAATTTAGATTCTAAAACAGGAAAGTTTACTTATTACTCTACAGCCAATGTAAAACAAGATATTTTTTCATTCCAAGTATTTGATGGTGAAGCGTCTTCAAATGTTTCCTCTGTCTATTTATCGTTTAATAACGCCTCTATAACGACCAATCCAACTCAACCTGTAACACCAGTCACAACGACTAAGATCACCAAGCCAACTAAACCTGTAACACCAACACCAACCACAACGACTAAGATCACCAAGCCAACTAAACCCGTAACACCAACGACAACTATTGCAAATTTGTACCCTTCATATTGGACAAGCAAAGAGAGTTTTCCCAATCATGTAAGATCTATTTTGTCTGCTTCATACTCCCAGCAAAACAGTATGACAATGGGGGTTTACACGAAGTCTGAAGTTCTTGATATTTTTAGTTCATTAGCATTTTTAGTCGATCAAAAGAATCCAAGCGATCAAGCATTTGAAGGATTAATTGTTTACCTAAAAGCTTGGTTTGCCTCAAACTCTGCCAGTGAATTCTCAACCGCTGATGCAACATTAATAAACAATGTTCTTTCACAACTAATTAATATGCCTGAAATAGCCAATATAGATCCTGATATCTGGGCTGATATTAATTATAGATCCTCAATTATTGTAGATGGCTATGCCACTATTTTAGACCACGCTATTCGCAATAAATCTATACGTACGGTATTTACAAAACAGCTGACTAACCTGGAAGGTTTCTTTAATAGACTTTATCAGCAACAAGAGGCTGTTAATGGTGCAAGAGGCTATACTAAAGCCATTTTCACTGTATTTAAAACGCTTAAGTTATACACATATTATGCGAATAATGATGGAGAACTATTTAAGCAAGCCATCATTTCGCAAACCTCCTTACCTAGTACTATGAATAAACTGGGTAAAAGCTCCCTATCTCTTTTTAAAGACCGATATGGTAAACGAAAGGATGATGGATTCATCTTACTTAATACTCTGTGGATATTGGGTAGTTTAAACTTTGCTGGAGAGGAAGTATGGAACCAACAGGTTGAGCAAAATATAATTGATATTGTAAAAGCTCAGTCAGGTTACCCAGACCAGCGCGAATTAAAGTCCTCATTCTATAAATATTATGTTAGTCAAGTATATCCAAAAAATGCTGAAGAAACCTGTAACAGCAAGTTTTCTGGACTTTGCTATAAATTACAAGTAGCTGAAATATTGCCTTATACTCATCAATGCAGTAACTCATTAAAGCTGCGGTACCAGCAACTCTCTCAGTCAGAAGTTAACGGTGTATGTGCAAGGCTCAGTCGCCAAGAATATGACTTCCATGCTCAAATGGGGACAAACTGGCAGCCTGTTAAAGATGATTTTAATGAAGCTTTAGAGCTAGTGGTTTTTGACTCTAGAGAAGACTACCAACGCTATGGGTCAGCTCTATATAAATACTTAGATACAAACAATGGTGGATATTATCTGGAAGGTATTCCTTCTAAACAAGGTAATCAGGCTAGGTTGTTTGTTTATGAAGAAAATAGGTTTGGTAAGTGGGACATCAGAAACTTACAACACGAGTATGTCCACTATCTTGATGGTCGATTTAACAAGTATGGTGATTTTGGAAATTACAATACATCTGTAAAAGGAAATAATATTGTCTGGTCTACTGAGGGATTAGCAGAGTTCTTTGCATGGAATAAAGACTATCGTCAAGATGGTGTTAATAGCCTATTAAATTCAGCTAAAAAAGGAATACCTTCACTCGATAAAATTATTAGTGTCATTTATGGAGAGTCACAAACGCTGATATATGACTGGTCATATACAGTAAACCGATTCTTTTATGAAAAACATAGAGCAGAGTATTTAAGCCTAATTCAGCATTTACGCAACAACCAATTTGATGCATATAAAGCTGAACTTAACTCAATGAAACAACGTTACAGTAATGAGTATTACAATTGGGTGAATAATCTCATCAATGATTTAAGAAGTAAGCAACATTCAACGGGCCATACTATGGCAGGTGATAGTCTACACTCTAGAAGCAATCATCACGTTAACCATATGCCAACTGTTGTTGATCAGGCAACTGCCCTACGTCCTCCATTATTTGAATAATAAATCTTCTATCCCTCCTTAAGTTTAAGGGGGGAATTTTTATTGAATTCCTTAGAACGTGTTATAAAAAGCGCCAATAGGCGCTTTTTTTTATTCCTTTTCTTTAATTCATGAAATTTTTTAATAACTAAAAAAATAGACTGCTAAAAAATATAAATGTTTATACATAAATAAAAATTATTTTTACAAAGTTTACATTTTCATAAGTTAGCCAACCACCTCACAAAACAAACACAATCACATTATTGACGAGACGTTAGTACTATATTTTTTTGAACCACATCACACCACACGTTCCATTAATGATCATAATTCGCACAATTATTCAAACATTCAATTGATAGAGGTGTGAAAGTGAGAAAGCCAAACAGAGCAATCATTAACTTGGCTGCTGTTTCTTGCGTAGCAACATTGCTGGCATCATCCCCAGCCTTTGCCAATCAAGCCCCCACCACCATGAGCCAAAGCCATCAAGCGACTCTTGGTAAATCAGTTAAATCCCAAGTTTGGGGACAAGACCCAGAAAAGCAGTCCCTTTATTATCAGCTAATGTCTTCCCCTAAATATGGCACCCTTTCTTTTGATAACTATAAAGGCACTTTTACTTATACTGCCCATAGCCCTAAAGCTGACTATGACGAGTTTCGCTTTAAAGTCTGGGATGGTTACCAGTATTCTAACGAGTCGGTAGTCCAGTTTTTATTTGATAAAAACACCATCACCCATAAGCCAACCAACAATACTAATAACCAAGCCCCTGCCACATTAGGCC
Organism: Spartinivicinus marinus; assembly: GCF_026309355.1. Taxonomy (NCBI): domain Bacteria; kingdom Pseudomonadati; phylum Pseudomonadota; class Gammaproteobacteria; order Oceanospirillales; family Zooshikellaceae; genus Spartinivicinus; species Spartinivicinus marinus. The sequence continues at coordinate 5,294,147 of NZ_JAPJZK010000001.1, read as the reverse complement.
ACAGCAATACGGTAGAAAAAGGCAAATTACTCAATAGCTGGGTATGGGCAGAAGATAAAGATAATGACCCATTAACCTATCAAGTGGTTAGCCAACCCAAGCATGGTGAATTAAAACTAAATACAACAACCGGTAAATTTATCTATTACTCGACAGCCAATATTGATCAAGATATTTTCTCCTATCGAGTATTTGATGGCAAAACCTACTCAAATACGTCTTCTGTTTATCTACTATTTGATAACATTACATCCCCAACCAAACCAACGACAACCACTACAAATACAACTAACAAACCAACTAAACCAGTCACAACAAAGCCGGTAAAACCGACTAAACCCGTTAAGCCGACCCAGCCAGTTAAACCAACTACGCCTACAGTAATCACTGAGTTATTCCCTTCTCATTGGAATAGTAAAAGTGACTTCCCTACGACTGTTCACAATATTTTAAACACTAAAGAAACCAGCAACTTTTATAATGCTAATTACCAACATTTATCAGCAGCACAATTAAAAGATGTGTTTCAAGCCATTGCTTTTTTAGCCAAGCAAAATAATATTAAAGATGAAGCGTTACATCAGCTATTTACTTATTTACGTGGCTGGAATTATGTAAAAGAAACCAACGGTATTCCTGTTAGCGTATCGATACTTGCTTCTCAAGCACTGACCAATGTCACTAAAATGAGTGATTTTTATGGCGTGAGTTACAATGCTGCTCGTGCTTTAGAAGGTTATGTAGTAGCGCTTAATGGTTATGTGAGAATTCCAACCGCACAAACTATTTACGCCAGCCATATCCCTACACTTACCAAAATTACCCAGCACTTAGCCGTTAACGCCGCTGAAATTAATGGTCAGGCAGGCTATAGCACAGCAATATTTGAGTACCTGACATTAATCGATATTTTAGGTTTCCAGGTAGATCAACCTAGTTTAACAGATACGTCTCTTCGTGATGCTCTACTTACAGAAACCCAATTGCCTGTCGCTTTAGGCCAGTTAGGCAAGAGCGGTTTAGCCATTTGGGAAAGCCGTTATCATGGTAAGGACCCCTTTATTTTATTTAACATTATTGAAGCATTGGGTAACCTCCACTTAACTGAGCAAACGCAGTGGAATAAACAACTAGAAAGCAATGCTGTTGCGATTATGCAGCACCATCGCAACTATGCGGAGATTAAAGACCTGCAATCCAGTTTCTACACTTATTATGTGAAGAAAACTCGCCGAGATAACGCCAAGGAAAGCTGTCAAAATGAGTTCTCTGGGATGTGTTATATCTACACGATTGCTGAAGCATTGCCTTATACTCATCAGTGTAGTGCTTCCTTAAAGCTGCGGTATCAAGAATTAACAACGCAGCAAAAAAATGAAATTTGCTCTACCTTAAACAGCCAGGAAGGTGAGTTCCACTCCATTATGAGTACCCAATGGCAACCTGTATCCAAAGATAATAACCAAGCACTAGAATTAGTTATCTTTAATGATAAAAAACAATACGGCAAGTTTGGTTCACTACTCTATGGAGTCTCAACTAATAACGGCGGTATTTACATTGAAGGAAGCCCAGAACGAAATGACAACCAAGCCCGCTTATTTGTTTATGAAGACAAACGCTGGGGTAAATGGCAGGTTTGGAATTTACGGCATGAATATGTGCACTATTTAGATGGTCGCTTTAACATGTTCGGTAACTTTGGTTACTATCCCTTAAATAAAACTACTTGGTGGACTGAAGGCTTAGCTGAATATATTGCCTGGAAAGACGACTACTACAGCATGGGTGAAATTAGTCGCGCGGCCCAATCAGGTATGCCTTCAATGCACCAGATTGCCAATATTGATTATTCATCTGGTAACACTATGGTTTACAACTGGTCTTATACCTTGCATCGTTTCTTGCAGTCACAGTACCCCAGTCAGCACAAAAAACTGGCTGAATATTTAAGAAATGATGACTTAGAAAGTTACCAGCGCCATATGCAAACTTTAGTAAGTGCTTACAGCAACCACTACTATGACTGGTTAAATAATCTCGTTAGCAACTGGCGAAAAACTCAGTCTGGGGATCAACTCGCTGCAGCAGCAGAAAAACAGCCAGTGCCTGGTACCCATCAACACAGTCAGCGCCACCACTCACATAAGCAGCCTACTGCTGCCGACCGAGCCAGTATTGCGCCGGCACCCTTCTCGATGTAGTAGTTAGTTGCTAATTTCGAGAACTTACCTCAAAAGCTCCCTCCGGTAGGGGGCTTTTGAATGTTACGAAAAAAACTGCACCCGACACTTACCTGTATGATTAGGGTAAATCCGACTAATATAGTCTTTTACCGCCGCTTGTAATGATTGCTGATCATTAAATAGTAACTCACCATAATTAGGATCAAATAATCGATATTCCATTTTCTCCAACTCAGTCTGTTTAATAGCAACGCCTATTGCATGTCCGCCACCGCCTTCCGAAAAATAAAGACCAATATCATAATAACCAGGTTGATTTAAACAGGTAGCCAGTTTATCTGTATTTAATTGATCTTCCCGCAGCAAATAGCCCTTATCGATTATCCCATAATCAGCTAAATAATCTGCCAATACCTGTTTGTCTGTGGCTTGCCTTGCATTCCAGCTCGCATCTGCATGACCAGGGTCACCCCCATAAATATCGGTATAATAATTTATTGCCAACTGAAAAACTTCTTCCCGACCATCAGCTGCTGTTTTTTTTAATTCAGTGTAATAGGGTCCAATATCAGAGAAAAAGTCAATATTATGAGCTAACGAACCAAACCATTTCATCACTAGCGCCGCACAAATACCCCCTTTACCAAATGGCGCATCACCTATATATCCACCTTGGGAAAACCGTTTAAAAGTAGCATTATCGTACTTTTTTATTAGCCGCTTGATAATAAACATCGGGCTTAATAGCCCTTGACGGCAATAAAGTTTTTTAGCCTTCCCATTGGCAGGGGTTAGTTTGCTATTGCTTAACTCGCTATTTTTAATATCTTGTTTATAATGAGTGTTTGCCTTTGCCACTTCACTGCAAGAACCATTAATGAGCTTATCTGCCACTTGAGAAGCAGTTAATTGTAGCTGTCTACCAGACCAGTTAACTGCGTTTGATTGTTTTGAAGAAAGCTTACTGACTATTAACTGCTGAGGCAGAGAAACAACCTGCTGAGAAATCCCTTGTATATAACTCACAAAACATCCTTATCCATTTTTTAATTTTAAAATATACTCTTTAAGTGCTTTTAGTTAATCCTGCAAAATTTGTGCTCTCTGCTCTACTGAAGGTATAAAACAACGTTGCCGTTTACCAAACCAACGATAGCGCCGGCTGGCTACAAAACAGTAGAGCTTATCCTGATAACGTCGTGGAATACGCTTTAATATTAACAAGACTCGCCATGGCCAGGCAAAGTGCTGGATAATTTTCAAAAAGGCTTCAAGGTGGGTGTAACACTGGCCTTTCTCCAAATAAATCATGGTTTCAAATTCATCTAAAGGCATTTCCAACCAACTCAGTAAACGTTGCCCCACAGGTGATTGCACCGTGGCCATCACAAACTGCTGCTGAGTATCTCGTTTTAAAACAAATTTTGACCAGCCTGTGCACAACACACAAACACCATCAAATAAGATAATTTTGGGATATTGTTGTATTTCTGGCGGTGTCATTTTACTAAATGCTGCATTGCACGTTCTAAACCGTCAATTGTCATGGGAAACATATTATTTTCTAACTGCTCCTGGATCATTTGACAGGATTGATAATAGCCCCAACTGGATTCTGGCAACGGGTTCAACCAAGCAATATGCGTGAACTTGTCTTTAAAACGCTCCATCCAGGTTGACCCTGCCTCTTCGTTCCAATGTTCAACACTGCCTCCAGGCATGGCAATTTCATAGGGAGACATGGCCGCATCGCCAACGAAAATCACTTTATAATCTGCTCCATAAGTGCGTAATAACTCCCAACTGGATAAGCGATCATCATGACGACGCAAATTATCTTGCCAGACCGCCTCATAAATAAAATTATGAAAATAAAAAAATTCCAGGTGTTTAAACTCAGATTTTGCGGCAGCAAAAAGCTCCTCACACTGCTGGACATAATCATCCATGGTGCCACCAATATCCATCAGTAGTAGCACTTTAACTGTATTATGTCGCTCCGGCACCATTTTAATATCCAATAACCCACCTTTTTCAGCAGTGGCTCGGATAGTATCATTTAACGCAAGTTCTTCAGCTGCGCCTTGCCTGGCAAACTGGCGAAGCCGCCGTAAAGCCATTTTTATATTGCGGGTGCCTAACTCAACCTCACCATCTAAGTTTTTAAACTGGCGCTGATCCCACACTTTAACCGCCCGTCGATGTCGTGAACCTGGTTGACCGATTCTAATACCTTCAGGGTTATAGCCAAACGCACCAAATGGTGAGGTACCACCAGTGCCAATCCACCGGTTTCCTCCTTGATGCCGTTCTTGTTGCTCTTCTAGACGCTTTTTAAAGGTTTCCAGTAGTTTTTCCAAACCACCTAAAGACTGTATTTGTCGTTTTTCTTCCTCAGACAAATGCCGTTCAAAGGCTTTCCGTAACCATTCATCAGGGATAAGCGTTTCTAACGCTTTAGTTAAGTCATCAAGCCCATTGAAGTAATGGGCAAACGCTTGGTCAAAACGGTCATAATAACGCTCATCTTTAATCAAACAAGTACGCGCCAAATAATAAAACTGATCAATATCAGCAAAGACTACCTGCTTTTCCAGCGCAGCCAGCAAATCTAGCCATTCCCGAATAGTTACGGGAATTTTCTCTGCTCTAATCGCCTCAAAAAACTGGATTAACATAGCCGTTTACCGCTTTCTACGTGCCATAAAAGCTAGTCGCTCCAGCAGATGCACATCCTGCTCATTTTTTACCAATGCCCCATACAAGGGTGGAATAGCCTTACTGGCATCACGATCACGTAAAATATCAACGGATATTTCATCCGCCATTAGTAGCTTAATCCAATCAATCAGCTCTGATGTTGACGGCTTCTTTTTCAAGCCTGGCACTTCTCTTAACGAGAAAAAGATTTCCATGGCTTCTGTCACCAGTTTTGCCGCAATACCAGGATAGTGAACCTCAACAATCTGGCGCATGGTGGACTGATCAGGGAAGTTAATGTAGTGAAAAAAACAACGCCTTAAAAATGCATCAGGTAATTCTTTTTCATTATTGCTGGTAATGATAATGATAGGCCGGTGTTTTGCTGCAATGCGCTGTTGAGTTTCGTACACATAAAACTCCATTTTATCCAGCTCCAATAATAGGTCATTGGGAAACTCTATATCCGCCTTATCAATTTCATCAATGAGTAACACTGTTGGCTGGTCTGACTCAAAGGCCTGCCATAGCTTACCTTTGACAATGTAATTGCTAATGTCATGTACCCGTTCATCACCCAGCTGAGAGTCTCTTAAACGAGAGACTGCATCATACTCATACAGCCCTTGCTGTGCTTTAGTGGTAGACTTGATATGCCACTGAATCAACGGTAGTTCTAATGACTTAGCCACCTGTTCTGCCAGCATAGTTTTTCCGGTGCCGGGCTCCCCTTTAATCAACAGCGGGCGCTGGAGAGCAATGGCTGCATTCACTGCCATCGTTAACTCATCCGCCGCTACATATTCCTTGGTACTTGAAAATTTCATTGTGTTTATACCAGCTATCTTTTTAATCTAAAGCCTTTTAAGCCTGTCACTTTTCTATCAAGCTACTGTAGCGAATGGTCAGATTGAACGCAATGGCAGTAAAATAGGCCGCCACAAAAACTAATTGATATGGCGTAACAGAACATTCCATATCAGACACTCGCTTTATTTGTAGCAACCTTGCACGAAGAGTATAGAGAGGTAGTTGAAAAGGTCCTGGATTAAGAAAGTGCTGCAAATTATTCTTTTGCTTTAATTGTAGATACCAACTCCCCCAACTGAAATACTGCTAACTCTCCCGGCTCTAAGGTATTCCAGGTTTCATTCGTGGTGAGCGGTTCCGTTGCTATCACAGTAACAACATCATTAGGGGTGGTTTCTTTTTGAAAGTCAATTTTCAGCTCAGCATCCTTTAATATCGCTTCTGCAAAAGGTGCTCGCCGTGTTAACCAAGATAATTTCGTCGAGCAAAATGCATATAGATAATTAGCCTCGCTTAATAATAAATTAAACACACCATATTCATTGAGTTGACAACACAATTGATGAATAGCCTGCCATATAGGCTCTGGCTGCTCAGGCATTACAGGAAACTGTTGTCTTATTTGAGCTAACATCCAACAAAAGGCATGTTCACTATCAGTGGTCCCCACGGGTAAATAAAATGATAAGGGAAGCGCTTGTTTTGCTTTTTTTAGCTGACCATTATGGGCAAAAGTCCACTTTCTTCCCCATAACTCTCGAATAAAAGGATGTGTATTTTCCAAACAAACTCGCCCAGAGTTAGCTTGTCGAATATGACTAATTACAATACAGCTTTTAATAGGATATTGTTTTACCAGCTCTGCTACTGCGGACTGGTAACTTGGCTGGCTATCACGAAACTCCCGAATCGCTTTTCCTTCATATAACACAATGCCCCAACCATCCTTATGGGGACCAGTGCGCCCTCCTCGCTGCATAAGACCAGTAAAACTAAAGCAAATGTCCGTTGGAACATTGGCACTCATACCTAATAATTCGCACATAACCCTAAAAATTCACGTATAACGCCAGTAATTCGCCTATAGCAGCGATGGATAAGTAAACACTTTTACCTACTATACCATGATACACCCCACGCTTTGAGTATAATGAGTAGGAAAGGGAGCTGTTAATAAACGACGGTTGATTTATTCAGGTTTATCTTTTTTTTCATCCGACTCATCTCCACCTGATAAGTCAAAATCTTCATTCAGTAAATCTTCAGGATCTTCGGTAGGAATATCATCTTCATCTAACTGATCCTTGGCTTCAGCTTGCTCCTCATCCATGGTTTCTGGTGGAGCAGGAGGCGGCTCTTCCTCCCCAGCCACTGGTTCACTGGCCGTTAAGTCTTCAAGGTCATCGGCAGGTAGTTCAATTTCCATATCATCATCTTCTGCCATAGGATCTTTTTCTGGTTCTGGTTCTGGTTCTGGTTCTGGTTCCGGCTCTAGCTCATCAGGTTCTTCTAATTCAACTATTGGCTTTTCATCAACCGCAGGCTTTTCTTCATTTTCTTTCCCTTCCTTACCAGACTCAGCCTCCTCATCTTCAAGTTTTTCATCACCGCTCTTTATGAGTTTTTTATAGGCAAAAAATAACCCACCCAACACCAATATATTGCCCAAAGCTATCCCTGCATAAGTAATCCAGCCTAACTCATCTTCTGCTGTTTCAGCCTCCTCCTCTGGCTCTTCTGCAGTGTCCAACTGTTCTTCAGTCTCAGGCGCTTGTTCCGCTTCAGTGCTCGTATCCACTTCTGGCTCTATTTTTTGTTCAGCTTTTTCTGGTTCTGGCTTAGGAGTAACCCCAGCTTCTGCTGTCGCTGTTTGTGTTTCTGGATAATTCAATATAATTGGGGCTGTTTCAATTTTCAGCGACTGACCATCTTTCGCTTGTGCATTAATATTAAAAAAAACCTTGTGTTGACCTTGCTGTAAACGCTCAATGGAAAATCGCCAACTCCGGCCATCTTTATAAAGGGGAACGGGACGAAGCTGTTTTGTGCCATCTGGATAACGCACTTGGGCGACTACTTTCGATGATTTTCTATCAATCGACTGACTACGGGGTTTCACTACCACTAGGTACTTATCTTGACCATCGTCAGTGAGCAGCTCACTCTCAATCTTAAATGGTTGACGTACCGATACGAGCTTCGCATAACGGCGATTAAACGTATTAGCATCAATAACCAGCTCAATCCGGTAATCCCCTAATTCTGGAAATGGCTTAAGCAGGTCAGTAAAGTGCCCCTCTTTGACAGAGTCTTCTCCTTTTACCGGTTGTTCACTGATCAGTTTTGCAGTTTGATATACTCGCCAACTGCCTTGAATAACCTGTAAAAAATCCTGTTTAAGAATCGTTTTGCCTTGTTCCTCAAACCAAAAGTCCAGCTCTACTTCCTGCCCTAAAAATAAGTTACTGGGGATTTCTTTTACTTTTAATTTCAGGTCACTAACAATGGTAACCCGGTTATCAGGGTCAGGTTCTGCTTGTAACAACCACTCACCTTCATACGGCTTTTGTACAGTGACTAAGTCATACTGATCAGTACTATGCCATTTAATATCATCAGTGGTATTGTCTTTGGAATAGCGTGTTTGATCAGGTGACAGTAGTTGGGTAACCGCTTCAGGGCGGGGTTTAAAGACCAGTAAAGTAAATTCTTCAACACTGGAGTCCACCAAGAATTTATTATCTTTTAATGGCACTTGCTCCGCTGGAGCGGTTTGCTCCAAGGCTTTTAAAAACAGTTTGGTTAATGCTTCAGCATCATTGGCTTCTGAAGAAAATCCACCTGTCTCTATGGCCAGAGTATCCATTAACTCTCGATCAGAATTACTGGATAAAGCAATAGTATGAATCGTGTAACCAGCCTGACTGAGTATTGGAATTTGTTCAGTAATAATTCGCTCACGTTCGGCCTTGTTTTTATCTGGGTCTTTTGCAATATCCACCATGCCGTCAGTTAGCAGGATGATATGACGAGGCTGTTTAGCCTGAGTATTACGATCAAATGCAGCTGCATTGAGGGCTTCTCCAATATTAGTAAATAGCCCTGTTGAATTAATTTTCTCTACTTGCTGTCTTGCTTGTTGTCGCCATTGGTCATTAACGTCTGCATAAGGGACCAGTGGTTTGATATGCTGACCAAAATTCCATACTCCCGCCTTACTGCCTTTTGGTAATAATTCAACCATTAACTCTATTGCAGGCACTCGTAAGTTTTGTGGATCATTAATTTTCATACTACCTGAAATATCCACAAGCATGCGTACATCTGCAGCAGCCACTTTAGCGGCAGACGATTGATCAGATTCTTCTGCAAATACAGCATTAACAGCTACAAAGTGAAAGAGTAGTAAGAATAAAAATGGAATAAATGCCCAGCCACCTTGCCTTAGCGTGCAAATGATAAACTTCACAACCTCTAGGCGTGAATTAAATACGCTTGCCAGGATGATAGACCCAGCCCTTTGAGTCATTGCCAGCTCCTTGCAATAGTGACTAATGACCAGTCTGTGCCAACGCTTCAGATTCATAGAGTCTTATACATATCGCCGCTCAAATGAACATCCAAACCTTCAAGGCTTTTATGCCTGTTACAATTTGTTGTATTCAGGCCAGCAGTAAGTAGCTGCTGTATATAACCGATCAGCACAGGAAAATATCTGGTACCACCATTAAGTTATAGCAGTTTTATTGTAAATGGCACGATTAAGCGGATAGTGAGGCTTAAGAGTTAGGCGGTCTCGCTAAAAAGCTTTGGAGAATAAGTGTGAAATAGTAGGGTATTCCTCTTCTGCTCCAGAATACCCTCCCTCCCATATTTCTCAGCTTCTGCGAAAAACAAGAGATAGCGAAATGATTAGATGCCCTAAATCGTTGGGGTAATCCGCTCTTTAGATTGTTGAGGGGTGCTTTTTGTACGTTTTTTCTGCTTAGTTTGTTGTTGACGAGTAGCAGGCTTACGCTTGTCTTGTGCCTCTGTTTTCGATTTAGTTCGCTTGGCTTTAGGAGATGGCAGAATAATGAACAGCCCTAACAGCAAAACAAACATCAGTAGCTCTGCCACAGCAACCACATGCCCTGCTCGGTAGGCTGACTCCGCCCCTTTGGTTAAGGCATCATATAAGGCCACCAGGCCAGCAGGTGCTAAGTAGTCTTGGTTGTTATCAACATACCATGGAGTAAATAAGGCAACTGCCACAATTCCACGTAACAACCCTTTTAGAAAGCGGCTTAATGATCTTGTCATTCGCACCCAGACTAAAAAACAGCCAAAGGCACTCGCTAAATAAATCATCCAACCGTAAAAATAATGATTTGGATCCATACCGATAATAAATTATACAGCTTAGTTTAAGAAAAGTTTGCTCATCATAATCAAAGAGGCCCGTCAGGTCATTATAAACAAATTAAATAATATTTTAGGGGATTAGTTTTGATTACTGTTGGTTAGGCTTACGACTTCGGTCACACTCTACTTTAGGGCATTGCTTAAGCAGCCTTTTTACTGTTAGTGCTTGAATCTCTTGCTGGGTAGCCAGCAGTTGTGAATTCTTAGGTTGTACAGTCAACCCACAGGTTAACGCTTGCTGTGCTGCTTTTTGACAGCCACTCGTCGCCAAGGCATAACCTAGATTATTCCAGCCCACCGTGTGCAGAGGGTGCTCCTTTACCAAAGTCATGAGAGTATCTATCGATTGTTGTCTCTGTTGATTAGCATAATAGATATTGCCTAACCCTAACAAAGCAATGGGTTGATGAGGCCAGGTTTTTAATGCGGCTTGATAGGCCATAATCGCCGCTTTACGCTGACTGACCTGCTCTAGGGATTGCGCAGCCTTAAGGTATGTAAGAGGATTAGCTGTTGCCGGCAGCCTGTCAGGAGGTAATGCAACTAACCCCCAATAGCTGGCCCTACTCCAAGTTTTCCCAAATAAGGCTAATGGCATTTTATAGCGCTTATGTTGTTCTGACCTCAACACTACCTGCTTTTCCGACCATTCAAACCCTACAACGACCGCGTAATGCCACTGTGGATACCAGCTATAACCCAAGTTCAGCATCACTAACACAGGATGCCCTGCGGTAATTTCAGCCAACAACTGTTGTAAAGAACCTTTCATTTCATAAGCCAATAAACCACGCTGACGCGTAGCGGCCACCAGCTCAATCTGAAAACTACCTTGTTTGGCTGGCGTGTAGACCTCATCCACTAAATCATCTGGCACCACTGGCACATCCCAATAGTTCAAAACGGTTGCCAGAGCAGCAGGTCCACAGTGATATTCGGTTTGAGGAAAAAAGGGGACCTGCTCAAGTTCTACTTGATAAAAGCTGTCAGCATCAAAACGATCAGCAGATAACTCATCCATTTGTTTTATAAAATTATTACTGGCACAACCCGTTAATACCAATAAAATAAAAATGCCCAGCAAGTGCCGGGCATAAGAGATGAGCAGTAAGGATCGAAAAAAATTTGCCACTATTTTCTTATTTAATTAATACAGCGTACAAAGGTAAATATATCCGTCGCACACAGCATATCGGTTACAATAAAGACCACTAAAAACAAGACAATCACACCGGCAACGCCACTACCCGCAGGCAGCTCAGTTAATTTTTCATTGAATTGTGCAAGCTCTTCAGGCGTCATTGCATCAATTCGTGATTTCACTTGTTCTTCTGGTACTCCTAGCGCTTGAAGCTTTTCCTTTACTTCGTCCTCTTCAAGCATACTCAACAGGGCTTCTTTATCTACCTGGTGCTGCTCTTCTGCGATGACCTGATCAGTACCTACCATACCCGCTCGCACCATCGTGCTTTGAATTGAGAGCAGTGCTATACAACAAGTTAAAATAAGCGCCACTAAACGACGCCCACCGAATGTCAGTGCCATTATTTTTTTCCTACTTAAGAAGATGAATTCTGCTCAAGTCTAGAAGTAATATTCCCATAGGGTCAAACAGGCTTTGTTATTCCGTGAGAGTCGTCATTACTGAAGTGAGGATTGGGTATACAACAACTTGTTTACAGATAAACCCTACTATTATTGAATAAATATATTATTTACTCTATTTTTTTCGGCACTGGTCTACTTTAAATAGTGTAATTTACATGCTATTTATTTTCTCAACATCACTGCTAGCAACAAGCCATTGATTAGCCTATTGCAATAATATAGTCAGGCCAATCCTCTTCTTTAACCTGATGCTCGGCCACCATTTGCCCGCGTAACGAAATTCCTGCTTGATGCACTGAATCAGGATTGCCACTGACCAATGGATGCCAGACGGGTAAAGGCTCCCCTTCAGCCAATAACCGATAAGCACAACTAGGAGGCAACCAGTCGTATACTTGTGGTTGGGCTGCCCGAACATCCAAACAACCGGGTACCTGCTGTCGTCGATGTTGATAATCCTGACAGCGACAACTTTGATGGTCTAACCAACGACAACTGATTTGAGTATAATAAACCGCTCCATCATCTTCATCTTCCAGTTTATGCAAACAACATAGTCCACAACCATCACACAAGGACTCCCACTCTGTCTGGCTCATTGCCGACAGAGGTTTAGACTGCCAAAAAGGTAATGGCCTAGCCATTACACAGGGTCTCCTTTAGATAAAAACTCTTCAGGTAACTCAATCAGATAATCTTCTTTAGCAGGTGGCATCTGTAGATAAAACCCCTTTTCATCAATTGCTTTCATCACCTGAGTAACATCAGCTCTTGATAGTGATTTTTCTGGAGTCAGCAACAAGTCCAGCACATGTTCTGGCTTACCAAATAATTGCAATAAAGCCTCAGGCACTTCAGATAATTTCGCCTGTTTTGCCACATATAAATACATTTCATCTTTATTAGGGCTTTTATATATAGAAACAATTTGTTTGTTCATAACAGTAATACATTGCTGTTGTTTTGCTAGTTGTCTTAATTCTACCAGTAGCGACTCGCCCAGCAGCTCACGACGCCAAGGTTGTAAGTTTTCAGGCCAGTTAAAATAACCATCGGATAAACCACTTCTGATTAATGCGTCTAGCTGTTTTTTTCTAATTACCAATTCCGGTGGCAGGCTAAGTGTTGTTGCCACCGTTGCTGCTAGCTTTTTAACTTGAGTAATTAACGATTTACTCGATTTTGGCAAAGGCTTAGGCAACCGCTTAGGCCAGCGGTCTGCGGGCTCTGCCGATGACTTAGCGATAATGCCACAAATCGTACGCCCTTCGCGGGCTACCTGATCTTTACGAATCCCACGCACTTTATCCAGTTGCACCAATTTGCGGGGCTTAATTCTGGCAAGCCACCATAACTGATCATCCGTCAAAAAACGATGACGAGGTATATCCCGCTTTCTCACTTCCTTTTCCCGCCAGGCTGCCAGCTTCCGCAAAATAGCCAGCTCGCTACGTCGCAGCTTCCAGGCTAGTTTAACCTGTTGATAAGCCTGCTCTGGTGGTTGCGGATTAGCCGCCTGCTCAATAAGCTGCTGACACTCTTGTTGTAACCAATCAAGCCGTTGCAGCTTATTCAGTTGGCTCACCAGGGGCTGGTACAGTTGCCACAAGTAGTGTACATCTAGTGCAGCATATGTGATTTGCGCGTCTGATAGCGGACGCTGCAACCAGTCTGAGCGTGTTTCATCTTTCGCAAGCTGAATACCCAACAGCTCAGTAACCAGGCGTTGATAGCCCACCGATGGCCCCAATCCTGAAAATGCTGCGGCCAGCTGAGTATCGAACAAGGGCACCGGGAGTGTCCCTGTTAGTTGTTGAAATATTTCCAGGTCCTCACTGCAAGCATGTAGCACTTTGATGACGTGTGAGGCTGCAAGCACCTTAGCTAAAGGTTCGAAATCAGTGACTTGTAATGGATCAATAAAAAATACCTGCTCAGCCGTTGCTAGCTGAATCAGGCCAGGCTTAGCATAAAACGTCTGGCAACGAAAAAACTCAGTATCCAACGCTAAATGAGACTGCTCTAACCAGGCAAATGCATGTTGGGCTAAGGCCTCATTGGTCGTAATCCAAAGAGGAGAAATGGTTGAGTGGAATCTATCAGTCATTGACTAGCCAGGGCTTACGTCCAGCTAATGCATGAGCCAACGTTCCACCATCAACATATTCCAGTTCACCACCCAGCGGAATCCCATGCGCAATTCTTGATATGCTAACCGGTAGTCCCTGAAGCTGGTCAGCAATATAATGAGCGGTGGTCTCTCCCTCTACAGTAGGGTTAGTGGCTAAGATCAACTCTTCAACCTGGTCTTGCTTTACCCGTTGAATCAACTGATCCAAGCCCAGCTGCTCCGGACCAATCCCTTCAAGTGGAGACAAGTGTCCCATCAGCACAAAATATAAACCGCTAAACCCCCCTGCTTGCTCAATAGCCAATACATCAGCAGGAGTTTCAACGACACAGATAGTTTCTCGCTGCCGACGACTACTGCTACAAATGGGACAAAGAGTTGTCTCACATAAGGTTCGGCATTGCTGGCAATTGCCTACCTGATTGGCTGCCTGCTGCAAGCTATAGGATAGTTGCAATGCGCCATGCCGATCACGCTCTAATAAATGCAATGCCATCCGTTGAGCTGACTTGGGGCCTACCCCGGGTAAACAGCGAAATGCAGCGATTAATTCAGAAATTAAAGGACTAAAAGACATAGGTGTGCTGTAACTGTCGACTAATGCACGAGAGGGGCACCACAAGTGTGTGTTACCCCCTAACTCATTGACGGCTTAAAATGGAAACTTAAAACCTTCAGGTAATTTCATACCACCTGTTAGGTTGGCCATTTTATCTTGATTATTTTTTTCTACTTTACGTACTGCATCATTAACCGCCGCTGCAATTAAATCTTCGAGCATTTCTTTATCTTCTTGCAGCAAGCTAGGATCAATACTCACTCGCTTAACATCATGGCGGCCTGTCATCACAATGCTAACCAACCCTGCACCAGACTCACCCGTCACCTCAGCATTAGCCAGTTCTTCTTGCACTTTTTGCATTTGCTCTTGCATCTGCTGGGCTTGTTTCATTAGGTTGCCCATACCACCTTTAAACATATAAAAACCTCATGTAAGTCAATCTCAATACCAGTAATGCTTAAGAGTCGATAGGCATTACTGAGTTTTCGACGATTGTAGCAGAAAAGTGCTGCATTAATGCCTGCACATTTGGGTCGCTAATAATACTTTGTTCTGCGGCAGTTTGTCGCTCCTGACGCTTCCGGGCACGATAAGCCGCTGGCGTTTCCGCTTTAGTTGCTACCACTTGATCAAGTGAAACTTGAATTTCAGTGGCAAAATAATGCGATAGCGCCTGGCTCACCCGCTGAATCTGACTGTCATTCAGTAATACAGTATGTTCTTTGGCAATGCGGAAATACCAACGTCCAGCAGTTATTTCGACCAGCTCCATTTGCTGGGCAATGGCATTGGCTGCACCACTGATTGACAGTTGAGAGTATAACTGTGGCCAGTCTGTCGGCTGTACGGTGTCCAAAGTAAATGTTTTTGCTACCTCTTCTTTAAGCATAGTCGCCGAGGGAGCAGGTTCAGCCATTTCTGTAGTCGATAGTGGTGTTCCAGTAGGAGCCACTGTTACAGTTAAGTCCGCAGCATGCTCCCTTTCATCCACAATGGCCTGCTTAAGTGCAGAGGTATTCGCTACTGGTATATCTACTGTATTTGCGGCAACCCCTGGCACTGGTTGTTTAGGATTTTTGATAGCTGCTGGAGTAGCACTTGTCACTGGCGGCTCTACAACAGATGATGATTGCTGATATGCACTGGCTGTGGAGTATTCGTAGTCTGGCACCATCGCTTCAGAATACTGCTGATAAGCTTCTAATTCAGCCACCGACTCATTGACTGTTGCCACCGGGTTCAAGGCCCTTGATGGTTGAGCTGTCACTTGCTGGCTAGGAGGCTCGGCAACAACTGGGTCATGTGCAGCAGGCACTGGTACTTGTACAGCACTAGCAGACGCATCTTCTATTGAATTGCTTGGTGTTGAGTCTTCTGCCGGTTGAGAAATGGTTGATTCAGTGTGTGTAGGAGATGTCTCTAACGGCTGTGGCTCAGTGGACTGCTCAGGCTGAGTAGTCGCTTCAACATGGCTTGCACTGCTTGAAGTATTGGTGGTTGAAACATTGCTGGTTTGATTCGGCTGAGAGCCAAGATCATGAGGTTTATCTGTAGTAGATAAGGCCTCATTACCAGGTAGTGGCTGAGTAGGTGGTATTACCGGCCCCTGCTGAGGGCGAAAAGCCAGCATCCGCAACAACACCATTTCAAACCCTGAGCGCGGGTCTGGCGCAATCGCTAAATCCTGTCGCCCCTGCAAGCCTATCTGATAAAATAGTTGCACATCTTCTGCCGTCATGGCTGTTGCGAGTGCCAAAACCTGCTGCTGATCCCCCTGACTGTTATCGACAGCATCCGGTACCATTTGCGCTAACGCAACCCGGTGGAGTACCGACAGCATATCTGCAAGTACGCTGGCGTAGTCAGGAGCAAATTCTGCTAAGTGTGCAACGGCGGCTAATACTGCAACAGGTTGTTGACTGGCTAATGCTGCTACCACTCGATAGACCTGCCGCTGATCAATCGTACCTAACATGGCAGCGACTTTATCTTCTGTCACCTGGCCATTACCAAAAGCGATGGCTTGATCCGTCAAGCTTAGTGCATCTCGCATACTGCCATCCGCAGCTCGACCTATTTGCCACAGCGCTGTTGACTCATAACCCACCTGTTCAGCCTCCAGTACTGTTGTCAGGTAGTCGACTATCCGCTCTGGTGGCATATTTTTTAGGCCAAACTGTAAACACCGAGACAAAATCGTGATTGGTAATTTTTGTGGGTCAGTCGTTGCTAGCAAAAATTTTACATGGGGCGGTGGTTCTTCAAGCGTTTTAAGCAATGCATTAAAGCTGTGGGCCGACAGCATATGTACCTCGTCAATCAGGTACACTTTAAAACGACCACGGGTCGGGGCATACTGCACATTATCCAGCAGTTCGCGGGTATCTTCCACTTTGGTTCGGGATGCCGCATCTACTTCCAATAGGTCAACAAAACGTCCCTGATCGATTTCCTGACAAGCAGAGCATTGGCCACAAGGCTCCGAGCTAATACCCGTTTCACAGTTCAAACATTTGGCTAAAATACGAGCAATGGTAGTTTTTCCTACCCCTCGCGTGCCAGTAAACAAATAGGCATGGTGTAACCGGCCATGATCCAGTGCATTAATTAATGCCTGGAGTACATGATTTTGTCCAACCATTGCTTTAAATGTTTTTGGCCGCCACTTTCTGGCCAATACCTGATAGCTCATTTAGCTGCCTGAAGTCGCTGATTGATGAGATGTTGCATACTACTTTACTACCGCAACAGATAAAACTTCTCAGTATATCAAACTTTGCTTTTACGCCTAAAATTTTACTAAGGGACGTGCACCTGTAGGATAATAGGGAGAACCTAATTATTAAGTCATTTCTATTATCAGATATCAGACGAAAGGATACTTGAGTTGCAAGATTGATACTGCTTTAATAGCCTCACAATATTGACTACTGGTGCTATTTTTATACATCAAGTTTGACTATATTGAGCTCTGGGTAAATAGCCATTGGCTAACATAAAAATATAGGCATAACGCCTTAATCAAGAGACAAAAAGCTTTAAGACATAAGCAGTACTCAGTGACTCTTAACAGAAAAATGTAGACGTTAACTTATTACCAACTGAATCGACATACATCAAGAATAGGACTGACGTCCTTGCCAACCTGCTAACCTAAGCAAGGTGGATTCCGGTGACGGAGATGTGGCCACGGCCCAATTGAGATGCAATCGTGCATCAAGGCTAGGCAACTAAATAGGCTCTCTCAAACCAAACGTCAGTTCTCTGTTTAAGTAGCAGGAGAACACGATGATCAATCAACACCTCTTTCAGCACAATAGCGCAAGTGCCTTTGCTCCCTTGCCCAAACCTGCTGATATTACCTCTCAACAGGAACTTGCTGAGTTCGCTGGTCATGTTGAGCATCAACAATATCACTGTCTGCTCTATTATTGGGCCAGCCAGCTGTGGATTAAGCAACCAAAGCGTCATAGCAAGCCATTATGGGTAGTGTATGTTGAATACCGTGACCATACCCGTAGCTGTCGCTATCAACCTTTTTACTTTGCCAGCTTACCCTTAGCTCGCCAGTTTATCCGCCAGCAAGTTACCCATTGTGAGCTACCCAATATTTCATCGAAAGCCACCCGAGAATTTCCTATTAAACGTACACATTAAAAACCTCTTACTGAAGCAAGCAAAACCTGAAAGAAACCCAACTCAATGGGTTTCTTTAAAATGCAATGGATTTGTTTAATAGGTATACCAGCCGTTTGGAGTATGCTTTTTACCCTACAACCGCTGTTTTTCAAGCTAAAGATCACATCAACTAGCACTTCGCCCAGTTAACCAGTTTTAGAAATAAGGTCTATGCTTAACAGTAAATTCAGCACTGCTAATCCAATTCAGGTCAATTAAATAATGATGTAAAAGAATCAATGGACCGCAAACAAATAAATACAACAGCAGTGGACTGATGTATTGCTGAGATAACCAGGGAGGACATTGACATGTTAACGCACACGGTAGTAGCAGGTGATACCTTAGGGCGAATTGCTAAGCAATATTACGGTGATGCCATGCGCTATCCAGAAATCGCCAAAGCTAACAAATTAGATGACATTAATCGCCTAGAAATCGGTCAACAATTGATTATACCTGATGTAGAGCAAACACAACCAGTCAAGCAACAGCCAGTAAAAAATGCAGTGGATACCGAAGAAGCAGAGACTGATAGTCTCGTTAGCTTGTCACAACTAGAAAAGATTCTCCCCCGCACTAAAGCAGAAACTTTGTCTCATTACTGTTCTGCAATTAATCGCTGTCTTCATAAATATCAAATCAATACACCACTGAGAATTGCCCACTTTATTGCCCAAATTGCCCATGAAAGTGGTGGGTTACGCTATGTCAGTGAAAACTTAAATTACAGTAAAGACGCGTTAATACAGGTGTTTGGTAAATATTTCCCCAACGACAATCTGGCTAGCCAGTATGCCCGAAACCCTGAAAAAATAGCCAACCGAGTTTATGCTAATCGCATGGGAAATGGCAATGAAAACAGTGGTGATGGCTGGCGTTTTCGTGGTCGCGGCTTTATCCAGCTGACGGGTAAATCAAACTATCAAGCTTATAAAAAAGACAGTGGTGTCGATGTAGTTAGTATGCCTGATGAGGTTGCGCAAAATCCTACTGTTGTCGTAGATGCTGCTGGATGGTACTGGAATAGAAACAACTTAAATCGCTATGCTGATCAAGACGACATTCGTACCATTACTCGTCGTATTAACGGTGGTTTAAATGGCCTGGATGACCGCCAGCATTACCTCACCCAGGCAAAGCAAGTGCTAGGCAGTTAAACGCGGTATTGTAACAAGTTGCTTTCCTCCCCCCCATGCAGTCACAAGCTGCATGGGTATACGCTAAATTCCACTTGCCTAACTCACTCATTCGCCTTAGGATAGGCCCCCTCTTCTTTTCTTATCCTGAATCTACATTCAGCAAAAATTAAATACATTGGACCTGAGCAAAACAAGGCCTGAGGTATAAGGCTTAAGAACAAATAGTGTTTGAGTCTGCCAGGGTAGCAGACAAGTTTAGTAATGAGTGATCACTCACAATCTATTCTTACCCAAACAGTGGAAAGAGAGTAGTCGCTTACCTTTTTCTCTGTACACCACTGGCTTTCATTTTTAGTTCATCACAAGTTAACAAGACACGGTGGATTCAAGACACTACAGGCATTCAAGGCACCACTGATTGTAGTTCGGGATGCCGAATTTTTGGCATTTTCAGTAAACGAGGTTGTATTTGTGACTGCCATTGATAATCAACGAATGGGGGTAATATCTGCCCTTATTGCTTTCTTTATTTGGGGTACTGCTCCCCTCTATTTTAAGTGGGTAGCAGACGTTCCTGCTCCGGAAGTACTGGTGCACCGAGTGATCTGGTCGGTGATTTTATTGCTGCCACTACTCTGCTTCACTGGGCAACTACGCAGTGCTTTCTCTTTATTAAAAAACAGACGACAGTTCAGCGGCTTGTTATTATCCTCCACATTAGCGGCCCTAAACTGGCTGACATTTATCTGGGCCATTGGCAATGATAAAGTGCTTGAAACCAGTTTAGGTTACTTTATTAACCCTTTGACAACCCTTTTACTGGGCTATCTATTTTTAGCCGAGCGATTATCTAAAAGACAATATTTTGCCGTGTGCTTAGCCATTATTGGTGTTGCGGTTGAACTATTGAGTTTGGGTAAGCTCCCTCTGGTCGCACTGATATTGTCCAGCAGCTTTAGTGTTTACACATTAGTACGAAAAAAAATCCAGGTACCCGCCATTCCTGGACTATTTATTGAGACATTACTAATGCTGCCTATTGCTGCAAGCTATTTTATTTATCTGTTAAATACGGATACTAATTACTTTAACTGGCAACAACTAGAACACTATAAACTGATCTTTGCAGGACTGATCACAACTATTCCACTACTATTTTTTGCTGTCGCTGCTATACGTCTACCCTTATCTACCATTGGCTTTATTCAGTACATCAGTCCAACAATGACATTCCTGATGGCTATTTGGTTGTTCAATGAACCTTTTAGCTTACCAAGACTAATCTGTTTCTTTCTGATTTGGACTGGGCTGATTATTTACAGTTTTGATATGAAGTGGCAGCAAACACCTGAAAAATGCACTGAATAGGGATAGTGTTTTAAACAACTATTGCCCATAACTATCAGGTGATAGTTGCTTAATTTGGGAGTCATTTATAGAATTACGTAAGAACTTACGTAATGGATTAAATAAATGCCGGATTTCATTGCAGCGCTTGGCTCCCAAGCATTAGGCAGCCGCTTAAAGCGACTAAGCGACCACTTTATGCAGGAAGTAACCGAGATTTATCAAACGGCCACCGTTGATATGCCTCCCCGGTTATTTCCCCTATTAAATTTAATCGCCAAACAGCAGCAGGCACCTATCAGCACACTTGCCGAACAGTTAGGTGTCAGCCATGCTGCAGTCAGCCAAATGGCAAACACCATGATTAAACTTGGGTTAGCCACTAAGCGCAGTGATAGTCAGGATGAACGCCGCCAGCTGTTAACGCTCACCCCCAAAGCGGTGCAACTAATACAACAGTTGCAACCCATTTGGCAGGCCATTAAAACGGCCATAGATGAATGTATTGATAGCAGCTCACATAATTTACTTGAGGCATTACAAGACATGGAGCAAGTGCTTAGCGAAAAAAGCCTACAACAGCGAGTACAAGAAAAATTTGCCAAACCCACTCTTGATATTACGATTGTCGGCTGGCAGCCTGTTTATAAACAAGCTTTCTACCAACTCAATCGACAGTGGGTTGATGAATATTTTGAGTTTTTACCCCTGGATAAACAACAACTGGAAGAGCCAGAAGATTACTACTTACATTCAGGTGGCGTGATCTTTTTTGCTCTCATCAAGCAACAGGCAGTGGGCACCTTCGCACTATACCCCACTCAACCAGGTGTTTATGAGTTATCAAAAATGGCCGTTGATCCAACATACCAAGGCTGCAACATTGGCCAACGCTTAATTGAGCATGCTATCGCCCAAGCTAATTTGTTGGGAGCAAAAAAAATTATCTTGGAAACAGCATCTAAATTAAAGCCCGCCTTAGCGCTGTATCAAAAAATGGGGTTTACTGTTTTACCACATCCAGAAGGCGAAGCTCGATTCACCAGAGCTGATGTTTATATGGAGCTGGATTTATAAATGACCGCTCGGATTTATTATTGAGATAAAGCAGTTATGCAAGAAGTTATTTTTAACAAATTTAATCACCCTGCCAGGCTAGCTTTTTTTGCGGGTGCCAAGCAAACGATTCCATTGCTTATAGGGGCTATTCCATTTGGTATTATCTACGGAACATTAGCCATTAACCAAGGCTTATCCCCCCTTGCCACATTGGCCATGTCAATATTTGTTTATGCTGGCTCCAGTCAATTTATTGCGGTTGGCCTACTCGCCGCCGGTACGAGTATTCCTATTATTATTCTAACCACTTTTATTGTGAATTTACGACATATGCTGTATGCAGTGACGTTGCTGCCTTTTGTTAAATCATTACCACAAAAGTGGCGCGCACTGTTAGCCTTTGGCTTAACAGATGAAACCTTTGCAGTAGCAGCCAAACGTTATTTTGACGACCAGAAAAAAAATCACTCACCTATCGCTGGGCATTGGTTTTATCTTGGCTCTATGACAGCCATGTATCTTAATTGGGCGCTTTGCACCCTAATTGGGATTACAGTAGGAAAATCCCTGCCAGACATGCAAAACTGGGGATTAGACTTTGCAATGTATGTCACCTTTATTGGTATGGTAGTTCCTTATTTAGTCAAACGTCCTCAATGGGCAGCCGTTGTGAGTGCCGGACTAGTGGCAGTAGTGGCTCATTCACTTCCTCATAAAGCGGGATTAATTATTGCCGCCTTAACAGGTGTCATTGTTGGTGTGCTTTGCGAACGGTTTATTTGCCCAAATAGTAAGGAAGCTAAATAATGAACGAAGTTATTCTGATTACTGGTATGGCTGCGGTAACCTTTTTTATTCGCTATGGCTTATTTGCTGTAGCAGGTCGGTTTCACTTTCCTGCCTGGCTCTCCCAGGCACTGACTTATGTACCACCTGCTGTATTAACGGCAATTATTGCTCCAGCTTTGTTAATGCCATCAGGCCAGCAAATTGAATTATCATTGGATAACAACTACTTAATTGCAGGTATCATGGCTATATTGATCGCCTGGTTTAGTAAAAACCTACTCGCCACCATCGTATTAGGTATGGCTATTTTTGGGGCTTTACAGTGGCTTTAGTGCTGCTGTAAATTTCCCCAAACCCAACTGACCTGCCATGCTGACTCCTGAAAACTTATTGTGAATATTCAATCGCTTAACCACATAACTACCCTACTTCCCACAAATACACTGATTGTCTTCAGTTTGCTCAGCCTTGCCATTTTAAGTTACTGGCTACCTTCTCGGTCTCAAAAAGCGGTTGTATCTAGGCCTTGGTTTAGCTTGCTCTGTATTACTCTAGCTGCTGCCTGGCTCTTCTCTTTCGTTCATTTATTAGGCATTATATGGTTAGTATTATTAGGTTTTTGTTTATTTTACAGTCAGCAGTTAAATCAAGCTTGGGCTAAATACCTTTTACATACATGCGCAGTTATTCTTGCATTAGCTCTCGCTTTGCATTTATTACCGGGTTTCAACAACCCTGTTATCCTTCCCACAACTACAATTAGCCATGATGCTCCTACTTTTCAGCTATTCGCCAACTTAGATAAGGCAGTAGCTGGGTTACTTATTCTTGGCCTACTTAATACTACAGGTACTAATCGTTATCTAAAACAACTTAAAATAAATGGCCACCTAATTGCGCTTGCCATCTTAGTTCCTTTAACTGTAGGGTTAATGATGAATGTCATTCAACTGGACATAAAAATTGGCTGGATTACCTTAGTATTCGCCTGGATCAATTTACTGTTTACTTGTATTGCAGAAGAAGCCTTTTTTCGCTTATTAATTCAAGCACCTTTAGCACAGTCATTACGCAGAATAAAATACAGCCAATGGATTGTTGTGAGTATTATGGGGTTATTATTTGGGTTAGCTCATTTAGGTGGTGGCTTACAATTTGCCATCATGGCTGCCTTGGCAGGCTTTGGTTTTAGCCTAGTATACCAACGCACTCGCTCTATTGAGCTAACTGTCCTTACTCATTTTGGATTAAACATTGTTCACTTTATTTGCTTTACTTATCCACTGGCGAACCAATAGAAGCTAACTGTTCACATAAAGATTGCATAGCTAATAATATGCGAGGGGTGGGTCGTAAAATATGATCAGCTTCCAAGTAAATCACCCGGTTTTGCTGAATAGCAGGCAGTTGTTTTAATTGCGCAGACCAGCCATTTTGTTGGGCACTGCTGGGGGCTACTATCACAGAGGGTGAAGTCACTAATAATTGTTCAATACTGATGATCGGAACCAGTGGTGCTAAATCAGCAAAGGGATTAACGCCACCACAACTTGATATCACATCATTAATAATATGATTTTTATTCACTGTCATTAACGGGGTTTGACTGACCAGAAAGAAGACAGTTGGTTGCTTTTTTTGCTGATTATTTTTTGTTGAATACTGAGTTTGGAGACTTTTTAAGCGTTGTCTGAATGTTTCTGCTGCACGGTTAGCCGTTTCCTCTACACCCGCCAACTTTCCTAACGCTTCCAATTGCTCCGGAATAGCGATTAGCCGAGTCGGCTCTGAAAAATAAATCGGATACCCCTGCCGTTGTAATGTTTGAATACCCGCATTGGCGTTTCCACTTCGCCAGGCCACAATCAAATCGGGCTGTAAACTGATAATGGTTTCTACTGCAATAGCATCAAACCGCCCTACCTGAGTGATTTGCTTCGCTTGTGCAGGGTAATTACTAAAGCTAATGACCCCGACGACTTTATCACCAGCGCCTGCTGCAAATAATAGTTCTGTTGTATGAGGCGCTAAACTAATGATACGTTTGGCTGGGGAGGTCAGCTTCACCCATTGCCGGGCATCATCTTTAACAGCAATTGCTGTACTCGCCGATAGCTGGCTTGAATAAGCCCCCCCCCAGAAAAACAAGCCAATACCAAGAGCACCCGTTAATAAGTGATCAACAAGTACTTTAAAGCACCAGCCGTATTTAATTCTCATGAAGCTTCAAGCTGGGTGACAATAAACTGATCCAACTCTTCTGCCGTAAAAGGCCAGCCTAACTCGGCCTGCTGGTTTGCTAGAGCAATTACAGGGATACGAATGCCGTAACGATCAAACAGGTCTGGATCAAAGGCAATTTCTTGCGCAGTAATAGTGAAATGATAGCGCTCAGCCACTGGTTGTAATAATGCCAGTGCTTGATCACATAAATGGCAACCAGTGGTGGTATACAGAATAACAGATGACATAACAATCACTTAGCGGCAAACAAGCCGCCAAGTGTAACCAAGTCAGACTGTTTTCACCATTTTTCTTAACTCGTTAATGGTTCTAGCAGTTTCTGACTGACTTCAGCTAACCGAGGAATCAACACCCCTTCATCAGCAAACAAGTCTTCAGCTTTGGTCAATAATTCTTGTAATAAATTAACTGGCTGGTTGAAACGCTCTGCCGCCTTCAAATAGGTTTGTTGCAGTTGTTCTGCATATTCAGCCAGTGGCTGCAAGCCAGCTGCTTTACTGGGAAGCCCTGCAACTGATTGATAAGTATCAGTCGCTTGCCGTACCTCTGCTGAATATAAATTGAGCGCAAAGCTCTGTAACTGAGAGGTATCAAAGTTAAGTGACAAGGCTTTTTCAAACGCAGTGGCGATGTCACCCTCATAAAAGTCATTGGCAAGGGCAAACACATCATTAAGTAAGCCATTGATGGCCTCTTGCTCCTCCAGGTCCAACTCTCCGTTAATAGCAAGCTGAAACTGCTGATGCTGATAGTATTCAAAGCTTTCTTCTGCAACAAGCGTCTGTCTACCATTGTGGTGGGCTTGGGCACGACCACTAAATGACTGATAGGCCTCTAATGCAGAGGCTTGGATAGTCACCACATCACCGTCACGCGTGGTCACCTTGAATGAAAAGTCTTGCTGACTGAGTACACTAGCTGTTTGCACATGACTGGTTAACTGACTACCAGATAAATCCGGAGCAGTGGCTGGTGCAGCTTCAACTGGGGTCGTAGTTGCTGGTGACTCACTGGTAGATGAATCAATGGTCGTTGTGGGTAAAAAGTGATCACGAAGCTGGGATAACCCCCGCTCAATTTGTTGAAATGCGCTATCCACCCCCTGATCAATGGTTTCTGATAAACCACCTAATGCATCCAAAACTTCCTTCGCTTCTGCAAACCCTTGCTGAACCCCCGCAATTGCCTGGTCAAATAAGCGGGTTAGCTGCTCTTCACCGGCGCCATTGGCAGCCTCCTTAGCAAGCCGACTAGCCACAAACTGCAATACATTCCCTGCTACCGTGCTAGCAGAAAACTCATTGACTGGCTGTACTTTTGTAATTGAGGGATCTGGTTCTGCCAGGTTATTCAATGATGAAGGCACAACAGACTGACTCTGCTCAAGCGCTTTATGGTTTTGAGCAGATGTTTGCTTATCAAGCCCTTGATACAGCGACTGTAACAATCCATTGGGCTGGTTAAGTGTGATGGGGTTAAATGACATATGAGTCACCCTTAATCTAGTAGCAGTTCCTTAACATAGGTATCGGCACGCTTTTTTAAACACTTGAACCATTAGCTATAATAATTTTGTTTGACTTAATCAGCCCTTATCACCGATGGTTTCTAAAATGAAAAACAACTATGGCTAAACCTTCCCGCCAACAACTGTTAGCGCAACTAAAACTGCCACCCAACGCCACTCTAGAAGACATCAAAAGGGCCTACCGATATCATGCAAAGCGGCTCCATCCTGATAAAAACCCCAGTCAAGACACCACAGAAGCATTTCAGCAACTACAACAGACGTATCGGTTATTAGTTAAGGATTTTCAACAAACTTCCCTAACATTGTCTGAAAGTCACGACACATCAGCCGTAGATATTACTGAACAAGTAAAGCGCAACCAGCAGCAGCTTGCAAAAACTTATGGTGTGAATACTTCCATCGAAAAACCACCCCACCTGTCGTCAACTGCTAGTTCTGAGACAACTATACTGCCCACCTGCCAACGCTGTGGTCAGTGTAAAATAAACTTAACTAAACGACAGTTTTGCCAGGTAATAGGGTTGCTCTACAAAAGTCGCCAACGACAAGTTGAGGGTATTTGGTGTTTAAGCTGCAGTTGGCGACTAAGTTTGTGGTATAACTGCCTTAATTTAATATTAGGGTGGTGGTCACTACCGGCAGGCCCCTGGCACACGTTAAAAGCCTTTTGGTATAATGCCACCAAAAGTTATCAACCAAAAAAACAGCTTGAATTACTCGTTACTTTAGTTAACGCCCTTTATCAGCAACATGATTATGGCAAAGCCGTTAATTTTGCTTATCAGCTGTTGTCGTCTGCCCCTCCACCCAATCGTGCCATCCAACATAACTGTTATCGATTATTAGACAACCTGGGTAATCCTCTTAAACCACCACTGCCCAATCTATTTCCCTGGTACTGGCCTGTTAGTCATGGTGGGTTAATTTTATTTTTACTTATCCTCATCACCAGTCCATTGGTTATTAACATTGCGCTACAACGGTCTTATCTCCCTTCAGAGCCTTTTAAAATTCGCCCTACGCCACTTTATACTAATGAGCGGCTGGGCTTGCATTACACCCTAACAGAAACCAAGCTTTATACCGCAGCCAACCTGACCAGCCCTGTCAAAGTATTATTAGGCAGTTATCATCCTATAAAAGTAACCAAAGTGATTAATAAAACCTGGCTACAAGTGACTTATAACAATAAGCGTTACTTTACCCGTGAAGCACTTATTGGTTTTGGCAATGCCCGCACAGCCAAAAAACTGAAATGTAACCAATACCCCCAACGTAAGCCATTTAGCGGAGAGTTAATGGGCAAGCAGGTTGGCCAGCAGTCTCTCAAACTAACCAACCTTTTTAAGCAGGATACGGTGATTACTTTTTATCAAGGCAAGCACCCCGTACAAAAAGCGTTCATTAATGCCAGCACAACAGCAGTACTTCCTCATTTACCCGCCGGTATTACCCACTTAAGTGCTACTTTTGGCAAATTTTATAATCAAGCCTGTGGCCAGTTTACCTATATTACAGGCACAATAAGCCAAAATATCACACTCTTTGGCCAGCAAGCGGAGTTATCATTAAAACCCTCTGCTTAGGGATTTTTACTTTCATTGAAATAGACCTTAGGGCACCAACTCTGGACTCGCTATGGATTTCTCTTTTTACAACCAACTACTGTTAATTTTTGCCTGCTCTGTCATGGCTATTGCTGTTTTGAATAAGCTGCGTATGCCACCTATTTTAGGTTACCTGGCAGTAGGTATTATCCTTGGCCCTGCGGTTAGCGATAGTATTGCTGATTACCAAACTATTGCCTTATTAGCTGAAATAGGTGTCGTATTTTTACTATTTTCAATTGGCTTAGAGTTTTCTTTTGCTCAGCTGACCGCCATGCGCCGAATGGTATTAGGTTTAGGGGGCGCTCAGGTACTCTCAGTCACTGCTGTTATTTTTCTGGTTGGTTGGTTATTGCAACTACCGGTATCCATCGCACTACTTGCCGCTGCTGGCATGGCGCTTTCTTCTACTGCCATCGTTTCAAAAGAGCTGACTGAACATAATGAGTTAAGAACAGAGCATGGCCAAACCACTATCGCTATTTTAATTTTTCAGGATATTGCCGCCGTATTATTTTTAACCTTAATTCCCGCCTTAGGTAATGACAGTTATCAAGCACTTGGCCATGCTGTATTGCTTGCTTTAGGGAAAAGCATTGGACTTTTCGTCGCGATGTTGCTTATTGGTAAATTCTTGTTACCCAAGTTATTTCATGAAGTTGCCACTGTTCGCTCTCAAGAACTTTTTCTGCTCACTGTGTTAGTTATTGCACTGTTTGCTGGATGGATTACCCACTTTTTGTCTTTATCAATGGCATTAGGAGGCTTTTTAGCTGGTATGATGTTAGGTGAAAGTCACTACAGACACCAGATTGAACATGATATCAGACCCTTCCGTGATGTGTTGCTAGGACTGTTTTTTGTCTCAGTAGGCGCCATGCTTAACTTGCACTTATTTGTCCAAAACTGGTTTATTATTCTCATCGCTACCGCTAGCTTACTCTTAGTCAAAAGCGTATTAATTACTTTGCTTGCTCAATTATTTGGCCAAAAAAGAGAAACCGCATTAACCACTGGTCTTTATCTCTCACAAAGTGGTGAGTTTTGTCTGGCATTGATTGCTTTAGCGGGTAAACAACAACTGGTTGACCAGGAAACGCAATCTATTCTGCTAGCTGTGAGTATTTTATCCATGGTGACTACACCTTTTCTCATTCGCTATAGCAGTTTAATTATTAAATGGCTGTTTCCCCAGTCTCCTATTACCCCCGCAGATACTCACGAACAAGAAATTGCTCAGCTTGCCCATAAGCTGAATCAACATACGATTATTTGCGGCTATGGTCGGGTGGGGCAATCTATTGGTCGATTTTTAAAACAACAACAGCTGCCTTATACGGCTTTGGATGATGACCCCATCAGAATCAAGGAAGCCAGCATCGCTGAGTCTCATATTTACTTTGGCGACTGTCGACGCACCGAGCTACTTAAAGCCATAGGCGTAGGTAAAGCCCGTTTAGCCATCGTTTGTATTGATGATCCTACGCAGGCCATTACCATCACCAAAAATATTCGCAGCTTACGCCATGATATCCCAATTATTGTCAGAACTCGTGATGATACTTATTTGGATGCCCTGAAATCAGCCGGTGCAACCGAAGTCATTCCTGAGGTGATGGAGTCTAGCTTAATGATTATCAGCCATGTATTAGTCATGCTTGACCAACCCGCTATCCAGGTTAGAAAACAAATAGACCAAGTAAGAAAAGATCGTTATCAACTATTACATGGCTACTATCAAGGTGAAAAAAGCACCCTTGTGGACCCTAAAGGCAAACCCAGACAAATACTGCATGCCATCACCCTGAGGGAAGATGCTGCTTGTATCAACCTGCCTGTGAGTGAGCTGTTACAGGTTAGCCCTACTGTGGAAATACAGGATATCAAAAGAAACGATCAGTCCATTGCTGACCAGCTTGATACTCCAATACAACAGGGTGATTGCATTTTAGTGTCCGGGTTAGCTGAAGAGATAGAGCAAGTAGAGACTTTGTTACTTTCAGGCTGACAACGCCTCTAGCCTGGGTATGCTATGGGCTACTCAACTAGTTGAGCTATCCCCCTTCTGTAACCTAACCCCCTTCTGCAAATAGGGCTAAGAATTTTTGGGCTTCTGGCTGTACTTCAGTAAACTGAAGCCCAATATGAAAGTTCACCGTTCTAATCACCACATGCCTTACTTGAGCGCGCGCATAAATTGTTAAACTCTTACTATTGTGGCTGGCCTGAATCATAACGGGAATAATCTGCCTCATTTTAAAGTTAGCTCCCGTCTCTAACAAAACCCCATGCTCAGACACATTAACCGTTTTGGCAGGAATAACTTTATCACCATCTTTTATTGCGGCTTTCCAACGGACAGCCCTACGCGGGGACCGCCTTTGCTCGTGCTGCTCTTGTTCTGTCATTTGCTATCAACTACTGGCTAATACTAAGTCAACTACTCATACCAAACAGTATAGCGTTATCCGAACAACTGCATCAGGACACAGTCATTTTATGTACCGTGATCAATGGTCAGGTATTTTAACAATCTGTTAGCGCACTGCTTTTAACTTCAATTAACCACTTGATTTTATACAGCTATCACTAACCAGGCATAGTTTCTGCCTTAGTTGCAGTATAATTATTAAGGGAGTACAACTGATGAATGATCCTCGCTCAGGCGAATTATCCTATCCAGGACAGCGCTCAGATCGTTTTATTTTTAAAGAGAATTATTGGTATTTTAAAACAAGAGAAGATTTAAATATTGGCCCTTTTCGCAGCCTGGATGATGCCAAAGAAAAAGTGAAAGATTATCTAGACTTTATCTCCCTTGCCAGTTCTTCAGCCTTACAGTCATATTTTTCATATATGTACGATTTAAGAAATTATTACTAGTAAAAATAATTGGCCATGAACACCAAATTCGACATTGCAGTAAGCCGCCGTGTCGAATTAGCTATTTTAAAGGAATCTTATGATGTATTTAAATCGATTAATCAGACAACTATTTTTTCTTATTACTTTTGGCATAATGCTTTCCTGGCTACCAACACCCGGTCAAGCATCAGCTTATGCTATAAAAGATACAACAACACTAACCGACTAACTCGCACCGATTAGTTCACTTTGATCCACTTCCAACCGGTGGCTCTGGTTAAGAAAGTTTAAAAGAACAACACAGCGGTCTAAGCCCTTATCACATAAATATACTGCTTTAAAGTATTTGAAAGGACCATCCTTAAATTCAACAAGCTGATCAGGCTTAAAGATAGGTTGTCCATCTAGTAGTGCTTGCTGTTTTATTATTTTTTCAACCAGCTCATCATCAACTTCAGCAAAAGTAGCGCCAAACCTGACAAACCCCAGCACCCCCCTGGTTGAGCGAACTTTTGAATATAATGTACCCACTTCTTCAGCCGCTCTTTTTTTCAAAAAGAGATACCCTGGAAATAAGGGTTCTTCTGCACCATTTTTCTTTTTCAACCAAGGGCAATAATTCTCAAAGTCTTGATTGTTGAGGTGTTGTACAGCTCTTTTTTCTTCCTTTGGTTTTGTTCTTAGCAAATACCACATAGTTACCTAGCCAATAGTCAACAAACAAACTCAAGCCAACTTCCTTGTCCAAAAAAGAAGCAGAGCACTTAGCTCATACTGTACAACTTTCAAACATCCATTCCCAATGAGCACATCAAGTTCAGTGAGCGTATTTTTAATTAATCAAACAGGTATAATAATATAGCTCGCACTCTTCAACATATAGGGGTAACTACCTATTGAACTGACTATCCCTCTGCTTTGCACCAGATTTTGAACCCAAATCCCTAGACACCTCTTCGCTAACAAAAGAAACTACCCCCCTTTACCCTAACATCTCACATTGAGAGCACTCACTTACATTAAGACTTAAAGGCTACCAACCACTGAGGCAGGCTGTTTGTAAAGATGATGACTACTAGATGACAAGTCATGTGGTGATGATATTGCAGCCCGATGCTCCTCAAACCCAGATAGTGCTTGGATAATCTGATCAATATGCTGCTGCTCTGACGGAGTTGCTACTACATGCTGTACTGCACCCGCTGCATTTTGGATAAACTGCTGCTGAACACCATCATTAGTTACCACCAACAAATGCTGATAACTCTTACCAGAGAAATAACCAGAAATATTTATTTCACGCACAACATATTGTTCACTAGCTGTCACGTTTGCAAATGGATTGGCAAATGTTGCGATTAACAATAAATCATTTTGATTCTGCCGGGCTAGCACTTTATCAAAAGTCGTGTCAAGAATAATACTATCTAGCTTCTGATCCGTTGCATAATTATCGATCTTCACTTGGCCTGCCATCGCGCCAATTACATAGCTGTCATGACCATCATTACCTTGCATATAGTCATTGCCACCATACCCCCTAATAACATTAGCTTGCTGATTGCCAATTAAGTGATCATCGTAAACTGTGCCTTCTGCTGATAAGTGATAACGACTTGCCAAACATTTGCCTGCTCCCCACTGCCAATCAGTTAGCTTATAATCCTCCCTTTTCAATTTAGCTATACAATTAACTACCTTTATACCTTCATAGGTTTTATCCTGATAATCACTTTCATGTGCCAGGCGTTTGCTTTTATAACGACTATTAATCGACAGCACATTATCAACCAGCGAATAAGCGATACCATCTCGGGTAATAAGGCGATAATCTCTTAAGGTTTTGCCACCATAAGGAAGAGCATCCCCCACATGAGTCGTCGTATCGATTATATTTTCTAATACTATTTGACGACCATCGACCATTTTAATAAGTAAATGATGATTTTTTCGGTGATATCCCTGCTGATAATGAACTACTTCATACTGGGTTTGGATTGACACTATTTCTGAGTCATCATAATTTAAATAAAGAGTATTAACCTGTTTTGCATGCTCAGTTTGCGGTTGAGGCTTAATAACCAGCTTACCTTTACCTCTCTCCACAAAAAAGCCCGCACCAGCATGATAACCGTAGTACTTCCCTTTTCTCTTCACCATGACCAAACCAGACTGATCAAAAAAGCTAAAATCTTCCTGTTCAAAGTGACCGCCTTCATTTGTGCCTTCAATTTGGTTGACCCTTAAATCAATACCAATCCCGGTAGGCACTGAATGATAGGTTTTATCCGCTATTTTTAAATACCTGACTGCCAGCTCAACCGGTGTAGGGGCTTCCTCTACACTTGGGCGTTGCCTGGGTAACAACGGAATCAACATAAAACCATCACGGGTTTGAAAGCTTAATTTATCGTTTATTAAGAAAAGTTCTTCTGTTTGTTGTTGATACATATTTTTAATGGTTAAACGTCGATAGCCAATCGCATCAAATAAAATAACTAGATCGTTTTCAATCAGCTGCCAGTCATATATTTCATCTAAAACATACTCCAGTCGTATTAAAGAAACATCCGCGCCATCTTCAGTAATTTCCCCTTGCCTTAACTCCCGTTGCACCAAGTAGATATCCTGTCCTGATCCGCCATCCACAACAGCATGATCAGTTAACGTAATGACATCATCTCCCCCTTTGGCATAAACACGGTCACCATAGTTAGCTAAAATACGATTATTATCATTAGAGCCATAAATAATATCACTGTAACCATTGTTGCCATCGCGAGTGCCAGCACCCGAGCCCGTTGTATGTTGAATATTTTGTAATGAACCAATTTCAGAGCCTTTTGCTGCCTCACCCGACTTGCCCGTTAATTTAAGCCATACTTTTCCCTTATCTAAATCAATGATAAAGCCATAGTATTGCTGTTCTGGTGAACCGGCTTCAGCACACTTTTTATAGGTATCAGCATGTAGAGTTAAGTTATTTTCCCCTTCTTTTCCATCTAATCGAAAATAGACACTCTCAGCCTTTTGGTTTTTTACCTGACGATTATATAGAGTAGCAATATCAGCAATAGCATCTAACGACACTGAAAAAGTGAAATTATCATCTAAATCGCCACCATGTAAATTTTTATAGCCACGCCCAAATATAAATTCATTTTTTTTCTTTCTCACGCCAAAGACAGTATCATTACCATTACCTATATTGAACAGCACCGCTTTATCTTTATGCTGGGCGATTGATACAGTATTAGACAAACCACCGGCACCGTTGTAAGCATCAATATAATCATCAGAGCCCACTACCTTGGGTATATTTTCCCATTTAACAGAGCCATCACCATGCCATACTGGAACCCGTTCTAACTCCACCTTAAACTCACCAAATACAACGGTGTCAATAACGCTTGCTAGTTCACTAGCTAATAACTCCTTAGAACGCTGGTAGGTTTGTTTTAAATATTCCTCTTGAGTTTTATTAACTCGATAAGCATCAACAACCCATTGATCCATATCTTTACCCCAAAAAGCCAACCACCCTTGGCGCAATCGATAACGCCAATTGTTTAGCTCTGGGACATAATCCCACACCGCTTCTACTTGTCGAATGGCTGAGTACATTTGTGAGCCTATGATCAACCCCACACTTAACCCAAGTCCGGCAGGCCCTAATATTGAGCTACCCGTAATCACTGCAGCTACTCCCAACCCCAGAGAAATAGCGGCACTAGCAACAGCAAAACCACCCTGCACATACAAGTCTTGTCGTGCTTTATTAGACAGCCCTTTATTCTTAGCATCATGAAAGGCTCTGTGAGCACTGTAAACATCAAAAGGCAAGGTAAGAAATGAAGCCCCCAGGCCACCACCACGACCAATTAATTGCCCCAACCGAGTACTGGCTGCAACAAATCGACCACTTTGCGTAGCATTAAAAATAATCCGCTGACCGATAATATTTAATTTTTTATTTAAGATTACCTCTGCAGGAATAGCCACTAAATTGGTAACTACCCCACTACTTTGCAAAATACCATCTTCAATATTTCCCTGTTTAAATGCTTGCTCTGCTGATTTTAATCCCGCATAAATGCCCCATATTTGCATCCCTACTCCTGGGGTTTGAGAGGCTACATTGCTAATCGTAAATCGTGCCCGACTATTTAAACCACTCAAACTAACCGGTTGCATAGAGGATTTATAAGTTGCATTGCTTAAATGGGTTATTCTGCTTCTCTCAGCATCATATGCAAAAGGATTAAACAGTGCAGTATTGTCTTCACCCTGTTCAGAGAGCGACTCAAAGGATCGTATGGTTTTCTCAAGTTGACTATCTAACTGCTGTTGTAAAGCAGCCTTCTCCGTATCACTTAATTGATGCTGCCCTTCAATAATTGACTTAAATGCATCAAGTTGGGTACGAACATCAGTAAACACATCATGAAGCTCTTTTTGGTAGGGATCAAAGTCTTCTGGTAGTGGACCTGATTCACTCAAACTAAAACCAAGTTCAAAGCGTTCAATAGCAACAGAGAGATTTTCTTTTTGAATATACAATAAGCCTAATAATTGCTCAGCCAAGTGATTACTTGGCTGAGCATCTACTACTTTCATTAACCGTTGAGTTGCTTCATTTAGTATGTGTAAAGCAGCAGCCTGACCATTGTAGTTAAATAAATCCAAAGCAGAAACTCGCTGTTCCCTGGTATTGAGGATTAAACCAAACTTATGAAAAAAATCACTTAGATAACTGATTCTTTCCAGTTGCTGCTGATAATATTTTAACCGAATGGGTAAGCGGTGCTCTGCACGAAGTAGGTTTTCTGTAATAGCAACATTTAAAAATTCAGTTGCTTTCTTTTTATTAAAGTGGTTCGTTACGTTATCATACTCATTTAATCCTACAGTAGCCTGTTCTTCACCATGAGGATTTTTTTGAGTGCTGATAGTGGTATCTTCAATATCATGTAATGCATGAATCAACTCATGCCCTAATGCAATAAACGTTGGACTATCAGTTAAGTGGGATTTTATAGTATCTAAACTACTTAAGTCATAAAAAATATCAACTGCTTCAAGCTTGTTATTTTCAATTGTCGCTCCTTCGCTAAATACAAAAGGTGAGTTTCGGGTAACATTAATAACTACACTACCTTTAAACCGGCTGCGCCCATTAGCCTTATTACTGGTAATAATCCGATGTAATAACGCATTACCTGCAGGCTTAGACGCTAACTTCGTAAGATCGTTTCTCACTTGAGACAAATCTTGCTCAAGTAGTTCTGCCCCCTTAGGAAGAGCCTGATAAACAGCCACATCGATATTAAGCTTAATTTTTTTAAAGCCAGACTTATAATATGCATTGTTTCTTTCAAAGCGCATATAACCCAGCTCAGGTAATTGAATACCACCAACAGACAATTGAGGGGTTTTTGCTTTCAACTTGTCCTGTGCTAACTGTATTAAATTACCTGTTAATTGAACAGGTTTAGAAAACAACGTATTCAAACTATTTAATAAAGTATGAAAACCCTTTATTAATTTGCTCGCAGGTTGCTGTAAATTATTTTCTTGAAATAAATTAGTTTGATAGTCACGTTCTAATTGAGTTATATTTTCCCTAATTACTTGATTAAGATCATCAAGTTTCAACCGCCTATTTTTATCATGGCGAAGTAATTTTTCAATATCTTTTAACGTAACTTCATTATTTGGATCAGCTAATGACATTACTGACTCTGCATCAGAATAAAATAGCTCTGATCGCAGCTGATAACGGTCTTCAAACTTCAGTACACCAGAAGATACATGTGTCGTATCATCAGTTGGCTCAGAATCAACAGCCATATCACGAGCTTGCCCACCGGCCATGTCTATATAACCCGTCCCCTCATCTAAATTAGCAACAGGAGTTGGCGAATCTTCTGGCAATATAATGGTTTCACGCTCACTTATACTATCATCATCAAAAGTAGTGAAAACATCACTAGCAGAATCCAAGTGAACACCCTCAGATGAGGTCATAGTGGTATTAACCCGCTCTTCGGCATTGTTGGGATTGGTAATATTTAAATTGTTATCACGAGACTTCATTGGTATGCTTAACTACTTAGTTAATTATTGGAATAACTACTAACACACAAAGGAAGTGGATGTTAACTCAGCTTAAGATAAAAGATATGTACAGTTATTGTCGTATTTAAACTAGAATTTTGTAAACCAATTGATTAAATCCATTAACAATCAATATTACTTATAGCTTGACAGCATCCACTTTTCCGTTTTTAAATACGGTAGATATAAAAACACAGGCTGTTTATTTGTTATACATAAACTTGTAATAGCAATTAAGTGATTAAATGCAGTGAAAATATCTAATGAAATAGCTCTTTTTTCTCTTACTGAAAAAGATGCTCACACAATATTCCAGTTAGTAGAAAACAATAGGCACTATCTCAGTCAGTTTCTATACTGGGTTGACTCTGTTCATGATGTAGCGTCAACCAAACAATATATTAATCAGCGAGTTAATAGTGGCCTACCTGGCGCTCAGTGGTTTAAAATTACATTTCATGATACAACTTGCGGTATCTTTGCTATTAAGTCCATCTCAGAAGATACAACGACAGCAGAAGTGGGTTATTGGCTTATCCCACAAGTTCAAGGGCAAGGAATCATTAGTAAAATAATCCAAGACATGGTAGTTTATTTAAAAGGTATAGATGCTGCGAAAGCTATTGAGTTTCGCTGTTTAGAGCAAAATCAAGGCAGTATTAAAGTGGCTATGAGAGCAGGTGCTATCCTTTTAAAAACCATCCCCCATTATATCTCTCTTAACGACTCATTGCAGAGTTTAAAAATATTTCAATTACCTATTTAAAAACTAAAAAAAGACTCAACTACTGGGCTTTCACCCAATAATTTACCTGACTCATTACTATATAGCTTTGCATATACTGTGTACTCTGCTACATCGTAAAGCACTATTTTAAATTTTCCATTTGGGCTAATCTCCTCCCTATAAGGTTCTGCTAATTCCTTTTCCAACCACTTTAAAAACAAGGGACCACCCACTACAACAATAACTAAAGACAGTATAATTAGTAATTTTTTCATATTCCCTACAACAAACCCTAAAAATCATTCGTGAAGGGTATATTAACCATTATTTTCTCGCGAACGTATTGCTAGCCGCCAGTGCACTAAGAAAATCATTAGGCTGATCACTACGACTATAATGGAGTGTATCATGCTTTGGAAACCATCTCGTTGTTCAGCTTTAAGTTCACGTACATATGAAGTATTTCGTTCGGAAGTTAACTCAGCTCCAGTAGGAAATATTTCAGGGTTATTTTTTCGGATATATTTTTCACGATTAGAAAAACAGTCTTGGTAAGACAGGTCTGATTGGTGGCACTTGTATTCATAACTTGAAAGTGTAAACTCAGGCAATGAGGCCTCAATAATATTCCAAGTGAACACACTAGTAGTAATTGCCAAACAAGCAACTGTAAAAAAACACACGGCTAGTGCATAAATTTCTACAACTGTTTTTTTCATATCTCTACACCTTCCTAAGATAAATGATTAATAACGCTAGTGTTATACTATTGATGTATTTTGCAAAACTGATGATGATTATTTGCAAATTTTGTGCAAATAGAAAACCAATAGAAGTGGTGCAAGATTAGGGATGTTTGTCGGCATCAAATAGATTTTAAAAGGTTGCCTTCAAATACAAGCAGACCTGTTATCAATCCCCACAATTTTTTTGCAATCAAACTTACTGCTAAATCGTTTCTTACTATGAGAGGCAAACACCCCAGCATCAACAA
The DNA here is from genome assembly GCF_026309355.1 of Spartinivicinus marinus. NCBI lineage: Bacteria > Pseudomonadati > Pseudomonadota > Gammaproteobacteria > Oceanospirillales > Zooshikellaceae > Spartinivicinus > Spartinivicinus marinus. The sequence goes on along the minus strand of NZ_JAPJZK010000001.1, from coordinate 5,255,646 downwards.
GATGTAAACCGTTTTCTCTTTATTTCTAATAAACAGAAGCAATGCCCTAGCAAATGCTACAGCCAAAGCGAAGGGTATATAAAAGTCTCATACGTTTTAGGAGAAAAACACAGTGAACAGCAAGCAAATTATGACAGCCACATTAATTGGAATTGGCTCAATCGCAACCACCGCCCATGCGGTGCCCGATGCTCCCACCGAGTGGGAAAAGTGTGCTGGCATTTCTAAGCCAGGTATGAACGATTGTGGTGCCTTAGACGGCTCTCATGGCTGTGCCGGTCAAGCCAAAAAAGGCAATGTTGACACCGAGTGGGTTTATGTCCCTAAAGGCACTTGTGAAAAGATCACTGGTGGTAAAGTGGCGGCTGTTAAGCCCGCTAAATAACGATCGATAAACCGTCTTTGTAGCCTAGAAGCCCACCATTGCGCACCCATATACCACGTTTTTAGGCTACTTTTTTAGAGCATCCCTATCAGCTTGTGAGCAGGTGGAGAAATTTTAATGTGGACACATACCTTAACAGATGCTGGCATTGGATTACGTAGCCCACATTTACAGGCCATTATTCGAGACAAACCGGATATCCCTTGGCTGGAAGTCCATATCTGCAATTTCCTTGGCGGTGGCTTAAACCGGATATTGCTACATAAAATTAGAGAAAATTACCCACTGAGTTTTCATGGGGTTAACCTCAATCTGGGTGGTGTTGACCCACTGGATAAAGGATATCTTCAAAAACTAAGCCAGGCAGTTGATGAGTTTCAACCAGCCCTTGTATCAGAGCATCTTTGCTTTACTAGCCTACAAGGCCACCACTTTCACGATTTATTACCTATTCCTTATACTGCAACTGCACTGCAATTAATAGCTGAACGCATTGATCAAGTCCAAACCTTATTAGCCAGACCTATTCTTATTGAGAATGTTTCCCGTTATATACATTATTCAGAAAGCGAAATGAGTGAGGCCGAATTTATTGCCGCACTTAGTAAAGAAACAGGGTGTGGTATTTTACTGGATATCAACAATGCCTATGTCAATCAACAAAACTTAGGCATTGATATCAATGAATTTCTTAATCGCTTACCTATGGCTAATGTGGGTGAGATCCATTTAGCAGGGTTTAGCGAAACTGACGATGGCTGGCTAATTGATACCCATGGTAGCCAGATAAGCGAACCTGTGTGGCAACTTTATCGTCAATTATGTAAAAACTACCCAGCGATACCTTGCTTAATAGAGCGGGATAATAATTTACCCTCACTGACTGAATTACTACAGGAGCAAGCTCAAGCCCAACGCATCATTAATCAATATAAGCGGAAGGATACCAGCAATGTTTATGCAGCAAGATACTGACCTACAAGCAAAATATGCTGCAAGCTTACACAATGTTGCTCAATCCATTATTGAGCAACAACCTGCTACGGCCATTTATAGCAATAACACCTTAGGTATTCATGTCCAATCTCTAAAGGCTAACTTTGCAGTTACCCATCAACTGTTGGGTGAAACAACATTTATTGCTCTAGCTCAGGTTTATAGCCAGCATTTTCCCGCCACTCACTGGGATATTAATTTATATGGCAATCAGTTTGCAGACTTTATTGCTTCTCAAGTCAACAGTGCTCAGGCAACATCATTGCCATGGTTATCAATTGCCTCAGTAGCCAGCATTGAATACAGTATTGTGTATGCCTACTATGCGGATGATGACGATAAAAAGCAGGGCTATCAATCATTAGCAGGAAGAATAGGAGCCGAGTTTTCAAACAAGGCACACAAATTACTAGCCGACCATTATCCTTATTGTGATTTTCCAAGTCATTGGCAGCCTAATAAACCAGTCGCTATCTGGCGAGAAGGGATTAAAATCAAGCTTTATCAACACTCGAAAATAACTCAAAAGGCTGAGGTGATTAATGGACAATAAAAACATGCTCAGCGCTAATCAACTTAATAGCCTATTTCAATATGCTCATACCTTATGTCAGCAAACGGATGATGCCTATGATTTGTTACAATCGGCAATGGAGTCCTTTTTGATTGAGTGTAAAAAGAAAGCGATTCAACATCCAGAAGCCTTCGTCCGCACCGTGATTCGTAATCGATTTTTCGACCAATATCGGCATGCAAAACGCTGGGAATCGGAGCCTTACGAAGAAGCCGCCAGTTATGATATTTCACCGGTCGATTTTGAGCATGATTATATTCATAGTCAGCAATTGGAAATAATCTGGGCGCAGATATCACCATTAGACAGAGACATTCTTTACCATTGGGCAGTGCTAGGCTATAGCACTGACGAATGTTGTGAGCAGTTAAATATGCCACGGGGGAGTTTTTTGTCGAGAATACATCGGCTTCGCAAGCACTGGCAAAACCAGAGCAATCAGGCAAAGGAGAGAGCGCTATGAATCATCAGTCTACGCCAAATAAGCCACTGCCACTTAAAGATGCCGTTACACAGGAAGTGAAAAAAGTGAATCTCAAGGCAAGTGAGCTTGAGCATTTAATAGCAATGCAAACGGCTGCCTTTGATAACACAACACCAGATCAGCAGCCCTCACAGAAAAAAGCCAGGTATTTAACCGGCATTTCCGCTTGTTTCGCTTTTATTATGGTCAGCCTGCTGATGGTACAAACACTATTTACAACCAAAGACTTAAGTGAGTCTATTGCGCTTGAAGTAGTCAACTACCATATCAAACAAAGCCCATTAGATGTAAAAACCGAGAGTTTTACCGGCATACGACAATATTTTACTAAGCTGGATTTTGTACCGCAACAGTCGTCTCTCATTAACAAATTAACTGGACCCACCTCAACCATGCTAGGTGGCCGCTATTGTTCAATTCAAGGCATAACAGCCGCCCAACTCCGCTACCAATTAAATGGCGATATTATCACCCTATATGAAGTGGGCTATGATGCCAAACACTTTGGCGACATCCCCAATATCGATTTAGGTGAGTCACCAAAAACAGTTATGTCAAAAGGTCTTGCGGTTAGCATGTGGGTAGAAATGGGATTACTAATGGTTAGTGTGACACAGCCTTAAGCGTTGGATCAGGTTACTTTATTTTATGATGGCCCACTAGGTTGGGTTGACTCCATCAGAACACAATAGTGGCGGGCAAAGTCCACCGTTAGAGGCAAATTCAATTGATTCATACTTAATTACATTATCTTCTTTAGGCGGTTTAGGCCAGTGTGGGCCTCCAAGAGCAAACTCAATGGGTGTAGTGACAATCCCCGGCCTAAATCCATCGCGCCCTATTGCGATATTGGCAAAATTTAAAGATAACGGACAAACCTTAAACTTACAGATAACTCCCTGCGTGGTTAACCTAAACTCTGGCGGCAAATCTATTGCTCTAAATTCATTATTCTTAGTTACTAATTCAGCATGTGCATTACTAATGCTTACAACAGTTAAGGCGACAGCTAACAGTTTTTTCATAATTCACTTTACTACTCTAATATAACGGTCAGAATATTATAGTTCATATGTCTTATAATTAATGTAAATTTTGTTTTCTATAGTGCTTTAATATGTAAAGAATACTTTCGTTCAGTTTAGGCGAAACTGAATTAAAAGGATTATAATCTATCCGTTAACGTTTGGACTGGATACCAAAAAACCGATTATAAATCATCCGTTCTGCTTCAGCTTGGTGAATATCTTTAATGGCAAATCGAATCTTGGTTCCTGGGCCTCGTTGGGATAATCGTGCTGCATCCAACGTCGTGACACAGCCAATTTTGGGGTAACCACCAATGGTTTGCCGATCTCTCAATAATACAATCGGCTGGCCATCTTTAGGGATTTGAATCGCGCCATAAGAAATCCCTTCAGAAATAATACCCTCTAGCAAGCTATTGACTGGTTCTCCCGTCAGGCGATAGCCCATTCGATCAATATCCTGGGTAATTTCGTATTTATTACTGAAAAACTTTTGAATTTCAGCTTGGGCAAAACTATTGCATTGATAGCCTAAAATAACCCCCAAAATCAGTGGTGCGGAATAGTCGGGAATAAATTGCTCAGGCACTCGCTTACTGACAAATGGTTGAACGACAGATGGCGACATAATGGGGTAAGGTAAGACATCACCTGTCGCTAACTTTTTACCATTGGCCTGCAAGCCGCCTATTCTTTCACGGACAACCGTCGCCGCACTACCCAATTGTTGGGTAATTTGTAATCCCCCCTTCACCGCTAGATAAGCTCTTAAGCCGGTTTTTGGTCGATTAAATGCAATCTGATCACCTTGATTAACCGGATAACTTTGCCAGGGCCTTACCGCTAAACCATTAATAGTTGCCCCCAGGTCAGCCCCCGTCATTGCAATAACCGTTGGTTGCTGAACCTCAAGCTGCAACATGCCAATGGTAATTTCCAGTTGTGCGGCATCAAAGGCATTATCCAGTAGTCGATTCGCCCATAAAAAAGCATGCTCATCCATCGGGCCACCGGTGGTTACTCCTATATGCTGATAGCCATAGCGACCAAAATCCTGAATTACACTGATCAAGCCTGGGTTGATGACCTTAAATGCCACTTGTCTCTCCCCCCATTACAATGTTCCTCCCAAGCTCAAAAATGCTTGCTTATCAATGGCCACAAATTTTACCAGGTCCCCCATATTGACTGGGGTGAGCGAATCTTGTTGAAAATCCACCAGATTCAGTGGCGTACGCCCTAAAATTTGCCAGCCGCCGGGTGACTCACTGGGGTAAATTGCCGTTTGAGTGTCAGCAATACCCAAACTGCCGGCAGGCACTCGGGTTCTTGGGGTAGTTTTTCTTGGAATAGCAATCTGTTTGTCAGTATTTCCCAGGTACGCAAAACCTGGGCTAAAACCAATAGCATAAACCGTGTAAAGCTCACTGCAATGAATATCAATAACTTCTTCAGCACTGCGATGGGTGTGCTGCTCAATAATGGGCATATCTAAAGCCACTTCAGGCCCATAATAAACAGGAATTTCAATGATTTTGCTAGATTCAACCAAAACTGAATGCTGCTCAACGTTTGCCAATAATTGCCGCAATAAGGCGTGAAATTCAAAAAAATTGGTTTTGCAAAGATTATACGTCAGGTGAATTGAATTATAAGATGGAATAATATCAATCACCCTATCACCAAGATTTTGACGAATTAACTGGGTGGCAACACTCACTTGTTGTGCTACTTCCCGTTCAATTTCATCACCCACATACACAATTAAAGAATCTTCAGTTAAAGGCTGAATTTTCATAACAGCCCCTTATTGCTGTGCTTGTAATGTAAGGGGGGGTATTAGTGATACGGCTAATGTCTGGCGAATATGACGCACGGCAGCCACTGCCTGGGCATTATCCCCATGAACACAAATCGTATCCGCATTTAAGGGGATTTCACCACCGTCTAATGTTGAGACTTTCCCTTCATGAATAATCCCCAACACTTGCTGTTCGATTTGTTCGATATCATTGAACACAGCACCAGGTTGATCTCGCTTAGCCAAATAGCCGTTAGAGTCATAAGCACGATCCGCAAATGCCTCAAACAACAAAGCAATACCTTGTTGATCCGCTAAATGCTGGGTTTTATCTCGGTTACCATTGGCTAAAACCACCAAAGCCAACTCTCGGTCATAGGCATGTATCGCTGCCATCACCGTGGCCAGCACTTCGCTATCTTTCATCATTTGGTTGTAGAGCGCGCCATGAGGCTTCACATAGCTAAGCCGGGTGCTATGGGTACGACAAATACCATCTAATGCTGCAATTTGATAAATCAGTAAGGTTTTGAGTTCTTGGGGTGAACACTGCATGGTTCGGCGACCAAAGCCCAGCAAGTCGGGATAGCCAGGGTGTGCCCCGATCACCACATCATATTCCTTAGCCATTGCGACAGTTAGGTCCATGGTCATTGGATCAGAAGCATGAAAACCACAGGCAATGTTCGCCATGTCAATATAGGGCATTACCTCAGCATCCATGCCTTTCTGCCAGCTACCAAAGCTTTCTCCCATGTCGCAATTTAGTTTCATTATTACACCCTCTTCACTCCAGACTTGATCAAAGCGCTTGTTCAAAACCGATCATCAACACTATCTAGACCCCAGCTTCCTAGACCTAAGCTTCAATAAGCAAATGAATAGTATCAAGGCTACTATTGATAACTACCGCTTATAACTACTGCTTATGCCTTTTACTGATACCTGCTACAGTCAAGCCAGCCGTTAGCTGTATGCGTTCAGGCTGATGACGTAACAGTGCAAATTCTTATTGTTGGGAAGTTACTGTCTATTAATAAAGTAAATACTTCGAATACATTTTACAAGTGTTTTGTATGTGTATTGACTTATAATTGCACTTGTCATACCGTAGGACCTACCAGTCGAATAAGAGAAATCCACTAACTGGGCTAGAGAAAATACTTACAAAAGCGAAAACGATGCTTAGCTGATCAACAAACTACTGATCAATTAACTAAAAGGTGCTGATGCCATCGAGCTAGCGAACCAAAGACTTAGGACACCTCTAATAAATAAGCCAATTGGAGTTAACCCCATGAAAAAGCTTGTGAAATTTGCAGCCTCTGCTTCTACGACATTAATGACTACTGCCTCACTACTGATAGGCTCTTCCAGTGCATTAGCTGCAACAAAATGGGATATGCCCACCCCTTACGCCGATGGTATTCACCACACAAAAAATGTGCGGATGTTTGCAGAAGAGGTAAAAACGCTCAGTAAAGGTGAGCTGAACATTAAAGTGCACTCAGGGGCATCTCTGTTTAAACATGGTGAAATTCACCGAGCCATTCGCACTGGCCAAGTCCCCATTGGTGAGTTGTTTATGGCAATGTTGGGTAATCACGACGAAGTGTTTAAACTGGATAATATTCCGTTTTTAGCCACTGATTTTGAGTCTGCCAAAAAACTATGGGATAGCTCGCGACCTGCCGTTGAAAAAAGCTTAGCGAAGGATGGATTAAAACTATTATTTGCTGTGCCTTGGCCTCCTCAAGGGATTTATTCGAAAAAGCCGGTTAGCGCAATTGGTGATTTGGCCAAGCTAAAAATGCGTTCATATAGCCCAACCTTATCGCGGCTTTCAGTTTTGTTAAAAGCAACGCCTACCACAGTACAAACCCCTGAAATTCCACAAGCATTTAGTACTGGCATTATTGATGCGATGATCACCTCGCCTTCAACAGGGGTCAGCAGCCAAGCATGGGACTATGTGTCGTATTATAATGATGCGCAAGCCTGGATCCCGAAAAATATGGTTATTGTCCATAATCGCAGTTTTAAACGACTCCCAAAAGCCGTACAAGCAGTGGTTATGAAGGCTGCAGCTGATGCTGAAAAACGCGGCTGGGAAATGGCCCAACAAGAAACCCAAGCCAAAACAGAAGCCTTGGCTAAAAATGGTATCAAGGTCTCCAAACCCGATGCTCAACTACAGGCTGACCTGGCTAAACTAGGGGAAATCATGACTAAAGAATGGGCAAAAGCCGCAGGTGATCGGGCTAAACAAATACTTGACGCTTATAATAAATAACCCATTCAGAGTAGTATTCATTATGCAAAATCCAACGACCACGCATTCAGCAGCCAGTCCCCCACCCCAATCAACTATCAGGGGGATTTTAAACTTTATTTACACGGCTTCAGGGGCATTAGCAGGTATCTGTATTTTAGCAATCACCCTGTTAATTCTCGCGCAAAGTGTGGGTCGTTGGTTTGGTGTGATTATTCCGTCTACTGAAGACTTCTCTGGTTTTCTACTGGCTGCATCCAGCTTTTTAGGGCTGGCTTACACCTTTCGCCATGGGGCCCATATTCGGGTCAATTTAGTGTGCAAACATTTACCTCAAGCGATTCGCCATAAGCTGGAAATCGTTGTGCTGTTTACTGCCGTATTACTTGGCATATTCATGAGTTACTACATGGCTTATATGGCTTATGAGTCGTATATTTTTGAAGAAGCATCAGCCGGTTATATTCCAGTCCCTTTATGGATTCCCCAAACCGCTCCCGTCATTGGCTTATTTATTTTTACTCTCGCACTTGTTGATGAGTTGATTACGTTATTGACTGGAAACCAGCCAGCCTACTTACAAGCTGAGCAGCAAGAAAGCCTGGAAATGCTGACTGAGGAGGGATGTTAATGGAAACGCTTACTATTTCATTGATTGTTATTATCGGCTTGTTTGCATTCTTAGCGGCAGGGATGTGGGTAGGGCTTTCCCTGTTTGCAGCAGCGTTGGCAGGCATGTATTTTTATGGCAATGATGCATTTGGCAATATCTATGCAACGTCCACTTGGGGTGCAATTTCCAGCTGGTCACTGACTGCCCTGCCCCTTTTTATCTGGATGGGAGAAATTTTATTTCGTACCCGTCTGGCAGAAGATTTATTTAAAGGCTTAAGTCCCTGGTTACAGCGTATCCCAGGAAAGTTACTCCACGTTAATATCATCAGTTGTGGTATTTTTGCCGCAGTATCTGGCTCATCCGCAGCGACAGCAGCCACCATTGGTAAAATGACCCTGCCTGAGCTTCGCAAACGGGGCTACTCAGATAAAATGGCCGTTGCCACCTTAGCCGGCTCTGGCACCTTAGGGCTATTAATTCCCCCTTCCATTATTTTAATTGTTTATGGGGTTGCTGCTGAGGTATCCATTGCCCGACTATTTATTGCAGGTATTTTGCCTGGGCTGCTACTGGTCAGTTTATTTATGGGCTTTACCATGATTTGGTCTGCGGTTAATAAAAATAAACTAACCACAACCCATGCAGCTGATGAGCCACCACCCGAATCGCTTAGCTTTAAAGCTAAAATAAAACAAACCGCGAGCTTAATCCCAGTGGTAGCGTTGATTACCTTTGTATTAGGCTCCATTTATGGCGGTTTAACCACGACTATTGAGGCAGCCGCGTTTGGGGTTTTGGGTGCACTGGTCCTGTCACTGTTAACTGGCACCCTCAGTAAGAAAACCTTTATGGACAGTTTAATGGGAGCCACCAAAACCTCCTGTATGATAGCGTTAATTTTGGCAGGGGCCGCGTTTCTCACTACAGCAATGGCATTTTTAGGTTTGCCAAATATGCTGGCCACCATGATTGCTGAACTTAACCTGTCTACGTTTATGCTGTTGCTGGCATTGACTGGGCTATTTATTTTTCTGGGTTGCTTCCTTGATGGTATTTCTGTCGTCGTATTAACAACTTCCGTAGTATTACCCATGATCAGCCAATCAGGTATTGACTTACTATGGTTTGGTATTTTCATTGTGCTGGTGGTAGAAATGTCCCAAATCACACCACCAGTAGGTTTTAATCTATTTGTTATTCAAGGACTAACTGGCAAAGATCTGTGGTATATTGCCAAAGCAGCACTGCCCTTCTTTTTACTCATATTATTAGCAGTGCTACTCATTATCCTGTTCCCGGAAATTGTCACCTTCCTGCCTGAACAGATGACAACTAACTAATTAAATAGGTGACTAATACAAGGGAACGACATGGCTGACGACCACGACCTCAACTCCATTGTTTCATCTTCGCACCTGGTTTCAGAGCTTAGTCGAGAACTCAGTGAGTTTGAATATGGGTTAACCATTGCTAACAACTCATTTCAGCGTTGGATGCTGCACTGCTCCAGTAGCAGTGGTGTTAATGAACTAACACCACTGGATGTATTAGTCATTCATCATATCAATCACCGAGACCGCTCTAAAAAAGTATCTGACATCTGTTTTATTCTTAACCTGGAAGATACCCATACGATTGCCTACTCTGTGCGCAAGCTCGTTAGCCTAGGCATGATCATCGGCACTAAACAAGGTAAAGAAACCTTTTATAACACTACTGAATCCGGGCAGAGCTATTGCCAAAAATACCGTAAAATTCGTGAAAGCTGCTTAATCAATTCGTTAAAAGCACTCAATCTGTCTAATAAAGAACTGGGGGAAGTTGCTAGTGCTTTACGTATGCTTTCAGGTCTTTATGACCAGGCATCCAGAGCTGCAGCCTCACTGTAATATTTTTCTGCTAATTGGCTAATCAAGTAAGAGCTGGCTAAATACCAGCTCTTACTTGATTAGGTGCTCGATCATTGTTTAAATTTGCCCATGTCCCTTTCTCCTGGTTAATGGGCTCGAACAGTATTTCATCTTTCTCCATGATTTTTAATTTATCTAGCCGAGTGCCAGTTCGAGTATTTAACCTATTAAGATTTTCTGTTAGCTCTTCTATGGAGTGAGTTAATTTATAAAACGTTTTTTTATCAAGATGACTCTGTTTTGCTAAAATAAAGTTTGCTTCCGCGATAATCTCAGGCAGCATCTCTAATAAGTGATATTCAGATATTATTTGTTTAGGAACATTCCTTCCCCTGAGCCAACACTTTAACTCGCCTATTTCATCTGAGCTTAACTTAGCTGCCACATGGGGAGCCACCTCAGTCAAATGGCTATCAAAAGAAACGACCATTGTTTCAGTCAGTGTATTGTCCGTATTCAATTGCTGACGAATACATTGAACTCGTGAGCCCACAACCTTAAAGTACATAATCATGCTCCTTTATCAATAGTACGAATATATAGTCAATTAACAGGCTAGTGGTGTATTACTAACAACGGTATAGCTATGACACGACTTCCTAAAGATTCAACACTAGCTACCTAAGGCAGCTAAGACTGCAGCTTTAAATTAATAAATAGTTCAATATCTGATACAATAATAAATCTGCCTTGCAGTTTGTCAAGACAGGAAGAAACCACCTTATTATAAATATTATTGATATAACAAAAGCCCCTTTATAAAAACAAATTCTTTATTTAACTATTGAACTCTTCAAAAAAGATCCCATCATATTTATTGAAACGGGGAGTTCAAGCAGAATCCACGTTTTAAATTTAATTGTAAGATTTCGTATTGCTTCTTTAGGAGGATATGACATGACTACATTTGATTTATCCCCATTATACCGCAGTAGTATTGGGTTTGATCAGCTAGCCTCTGCACTTGATTCAGCGTTGCGTAGTGATCAAACAGCCCCAGGTTATCCACCCTACAATATCGAAGCGCTTGATGAAAACCACTATGGTATTACCTTAGCTGTGGCAGGCTTCGAAGAAAGTGAGCTGGATATCCAAACAGAAAAGGGAGTGCTCACTATAAGCGGTAAGAAAGCTAAAAATAAAGAGCCACATAAATACCTATACCAAGGTATTGCAACACGTTCATTTGAACGAAAATTTAACCTGGCTGATTATGTTGAGGTAACAGAAGCTAGTTTAGTTAATGGTTTACTTAGTATTAGTTTAAAACGAGAAGTACCTGAGGCAATGAAGCCTAAATCAATCCCCATTACTCAAGGGGAAAATAAAGTCATTGAACACCAGAAAAAGGAGGATAAAGCCGCCTAATTAAAAATATGACAATTAGCTCTGATTAGAAGTGTTCATAGTTAACTTATTCAAGGAGGGCTATGCAATAACTAACCTTAACATGTTAATGCTAAAAAAACTGAGTGTATTCTGAAAACAACTAACAAAATAAACAACTCTAGGCGAGTTGTCTGTTTCGCTGAGCAGCAAAAAAGCAGCCACAAGGCTGCTTTTTTGCTTTTAAGGTTATAGGTTAAAACTTTAGCTTGTGGCTAATATCCATGCAGAAGCAATCGCTGTTTTTGTTTGACCATCAACAGGGGTTGGCGAGCTGGCCCAAGCATCGGCATCAAAAGAGGCTAATGATTGAATTAATTGATCTATCCCTTGCTTATCAATGACACTTCCATCATCAGTAATTACTTGGAAACCCTGATTTTCATTCCAATTTTCTATAGCAATATGATCACCTGCCTGGCCTTTAAAGCTAATATGCAAAGTATTATCAAACTCTAATTCTGGAATGCTAAAGTGAACATTATAAAGGCTGATATCTTTCAGGTTAAGTACATCACCAGTAGTATCTCCTTTTAATTGGTCGCTACCATCACCTTGCTGATAGATAATTTGATCCCTATCACTACCACTGACTAGTGGGCCGTGCGGAAAATAAGGTAACATTTATTGTTTTAATATAAAATAGTAGTATGAATACTACAAATGAATTTCGTTTAGCAAATAGCGATAAAGCAGAACTGAGCGCGTGGCTTCGACTAACAACTTTGCCACAAGGGTTAGCAATGAGGGCAAGACTGCTTTTATTGCTTGATGAGGGGCATAGTCCTACCTACATAGCCCTGTATCTGCAAACTTCCCGCAAAAGCATTTACAAGTGGAAAAACCGCTTTATTGAAGAAGGGGTAGATGGTTTGTTTGACCGTCCACGTCCTGGTAGACCTAGCCTAATAGATGAAGCAACCATACAAAAAGTTCTAACGTTGACAACTGAGCGTATTCCTCATGAGTCCACACACTGGAGTGTTCAGTTAATGTCAAAATATGCCGAAATTAGCACTTGGCAAGT